>JAXMLI010000247.1:0-2543 GCA_034368785.1 Smithellaceae bacterium
TGCAATATCCAAAGCCTTTCGGCCACGACGGAGCGTGGCCCTCCAAAATTCAAAGGCAAGTTACTCGTCAATGTGGGGCCGCCGGGCGGCGTGGGTCGCTTTTTACGAAGTCGTCAAAAATAGTTGGGGGGTTTTTACAAATTCGTCGGAAGTCAGGGTTCCCGGGTTTTATTTAATCGGCCATCTTCATTTCGGCCCCGCATTTGGGGCAGGAACTCACGCCTCGCTCTACTTCTTGCCGGCAGGATGGGCAGAAATGCCTGGTAACATTGCAGGGCTTACAGAAAGGCAAATTAGCCTCCTGCATTTCCGGTCCGCATAAGGGACAACAACTTGACTCCTTTTTATTTTTGGCCATTATCATTCTCCTTCTTCTCCAGGTAATTCATAATCGCCCTGTTCAGGGCCTGCGCGCCGAGATTGGAACAGTGGAGTTTGGCCTTGGGAAGTCCATCCAATTGCTCGGCCACGAACTTCGGAGTGATCTTCGCGGCTTCTTCCAGGGTTTTACCCTTGGCCATTTCACTTACCATACTGGATACGGCAATGGCGGCCCCGCAGCCATAGGTCTTGAACTTCACGTCCTCCAGACGTCCATCCTTGACCTTAATGTAAAAGGTCATCATATCGCCGCATATCGGGTTGCCTTCCTCGCCTATCCCATCGGCATCTTCTATCTCTCCCACATTGCGGGGTTTGCTGAAGTGATCCATCACCTTCTCGCTATAAATCGGCATCTCTTCCTCCCTGACTTCTACTGTGCGACTATTTCACTCATTGGTGTTTAAAGAATGCGGCTGATGAAACCACCATGGCCAGGAGTACATATGCGCCTCGGACCGGGCTGAAAATATGACATATCCATACGGGAAGTCAAGGGAATGATTACCCCCGAAACGGCTGGCGATCATCAGGAAGGTTTCTTTTTCCTCATCTTGATCGTCACCGTCACGGCGGGAATCTTCCCCTCAGGAAAAACTGCGCCGGGCGGGAGGATCAGTTTCGGGATCATTCGCGTACTGGCCATCAGGTCCTGCAGATTGACCTGTTCCGTCTTGATTCCGATTTTCTCCCCTCGGAGTGCTTCCGGAACCAAAACCTTCACGAGGGGGGGATTCGCCCTGATCGTTTCCACCACATATCGCGCGGCAGGGCGTCCTTCTGTGACCACTTCCACCTGCGCGTCCTTGAGGATCAAGCGAGAGGCACGGAGACGGATGTTCCCGGGCCTGATCCCCATAAGGGTCAGGTTGGACGGGATGTTCAGCTTGTCCGCGGTAAGCGGGAATTCATTGGCGCCCCGGCGCAGTTGCGCGAGGTCCAGGGATATTTTCAGCTGGTCCTGGCTGAACAATCGGAAGGCCTGAGCCGGTCCCATCAGGGTAACCTTTGCCCCGGTAATCTTAGGCTCCTCGATAACCCATTCGGACGAAACGTTCTTATAATCGATGGGAACATGAAAATCGCGCTGGATCGATTCCTTCTGATATCCAAAGAAAAACCACAGGAAACAGGCAAGAATTACGGCAATTATCTTCTCCCGGGGGTTTTCCTTCAGCCAATCCAAAACATAAGATTTTTTCTTCTGCGGCGCCCTTCCGGCATAAAATGATTCAAGGGCGGCCCCCAGGGCCGAGGCACTCGCCATCTCATGAAGGTTTTCTCCCATGGCCAGAGAAATGGTTCCCCGTTCCTCCGAAACAACGATACACAAGGCATCGGTCCGTTCAGAAAGACCTAAGGCCGCGGTATGACGAAGACCAAGGTGATCGTAGTTGCCCGCGTGAGTCGACAGAGGCAGACGGCAACCAAACCTGGCTACCTGGTCGCCATTAATTACCGCTGCCCCGTCATGACCGGGAGAATTCACATCAAAGATGCTCTCCAACAGCGCCTGGCTCAGTTGGCCGTTGAGAATGGCGCCACCGCTCAGATGCCTATCCAGAATATCATCGCCGTTAATAACGATCAGGGCGCCCACGCGCTTCCGGGCGAGATTTGCCACTGCCTGGGCCAAAATGTCGGCCGTTTTCCGGCTGGCCGATTCGCCCGGTGCGCTCTTCCGCAACATTCCCCATAAAGCAAGCCGTTCGAAAAGCCTTCGGAGGTCTTCCTGGAAGATCACCACCAGAAAAAAGAGGAAGATGGCGAAGAACCCCTGGAGTACGGCTGTCGTCAGATAAAGTTGAAAATAGAGGGCAAGAAGGTAGATCGCGCCGATTAAACCCACCCCGGCGAAGACAAAACGGGAGGCCCGATCTCTGAACCAGATCAGGGTGATCGCGATCATCGCCGAGATAATGGCAATATCAAGAATATCCTGTATCCGCAGATTCCCTAGAATTACCAGCATGTAATCTAAAATCATCGCGCCTTCACCTGACTGGAATGCCGCTCGCAGAAAAGACCGGCCTGACCGGATGGTTTATAACGAGAAAATGAAATACCCGTCAAGATATTATCTTAGGGAGGGAGTAATGGCGGTCTTGGGGTGGGTTGCCGGTATTTTCCAGCAATGCCGGTTAGCTTTTTGCGTCATCCAT
>JAXMLI010000248.1:0-8296 GCA_034368785.1 Smithellaceae bacterium
CATGAAGCTGGTGATCCCGGACTGGGCGCTGTAAACGCTGTTGATAAGCTGTTCTACATCGCGCTCGGAGGCAACAACCGGTTCAACCTCCGCGTTCGTTATCATCTCCAGGGCATCAAGAACGGAGATGTCCAGTGGATCGGTCATGGCGACCGTGACCAGCCGGCCCTTCCTTCGGAGGGGGCAGACCTGGTTTTTTTGCGCGAAATCGATGGGAATCAGGCTGCTCAAATGTACGTCGAGAGGGTAATTATAGGGGGAATACTTGTCTATCTTTAATTGCCTGCTCAGAAGATTAACGATGTCCTGTTCCCTGATCACATTGCTCTTGACGAGGTGCTGCCCCAGCTTGAGCCCGCTATTCTTCTGCTCCAGCAGGGCCTGTCTGAGTTGTTCTTCCGTGATGAGGTTCTCTTCACGGAGCATCTCGCCGAGTTTTTTCTTAATTTCCATGGCGCTGCTCAATTAAGAAGATGTTGAAAAAGTCAAAAAGAGGAAATAAACACCGTATCCTTATCCCACCTGCTCATGACCCGGGCTTGGGCGGACCAGTTTTTGGGCAGTTTTTCCAGCGCCCTTTGCGCCTCTGTTTCATCATAAAATGTCTCTTTAAAAATAAGGGTGAAGGTCATTCCCCCGTCGTTGTTCCAATAGATGAACATGCGCAGGGGCGGCAAGTTGTCCGTGGTCTGCCATAACAGACGATATGCCTCATCGAGGCTCCGGGCAGTGGCTACCGCCGCCAGAAACGGTTTATCCGCTGGCGGCCCTGTCTCCGCAGGGGATGCAGGCAAGGTTATCTTCATACCGGAGCGGATGAGATTGGGGCTGGCAATATGGGGATTCAGCGCCATGACTGCCTGCATCTTCTTATCGGTATATCCCCCGTAAACGGCCCGGATAAGGTGAGAAAGGCTGCGTTCCCTTTCCATCACCAGGGTGCCCAGCACCTCCGGAATCCTCCTGCCAGAAAGAACCGGCGCCGCCACCCCAGGCGGAGGGGCGGCATTGATCTTCGGCGATTCCGCTGCTGTTTCGACTTCCCGGAAGACAACAGCAGGGTCGGGGCTTGTCGCCTGATCAGCCAACCCCGGCGCCGGGCCCTTGTTCAGCTGAGTCTCCGAGGGAGTAAACCGGGCCGTGATATCCCGGAAGTAGCTATTGTCTAAGTCCAGATTTATCGCGGCAAAGACCAGGGAAAGGAGCACGAGCAGGACCGACAGGGGGATCAAGAGGAGCCTGCCGCCCCGTCTGGCCGGCAGAATGTTCGCCGAGGCCCTGACCAGAGACGCGGAGGCCTTTTTCTTGCCTGATACAATCAGGGCCAGCAATATCTGATGGCAGATACCGACGATGCGGCGCGGATATCCCCCTGATTTACGCCAGATCGTCCAATAGGCAGGCAGATTGAAGAATGCCGGGAGGGAATCCCCGTTACCGGCCTTCTGCAGTCGGTATTTTATTAAATTCCTGGTCTCCCGGAAGCCCAGGGGTTTCAGATAGAGCAATTGGTTGATCCGGTCGGCAAAATTCCCGTATTCCCGGAAGGTCTCCTGAAACTCGCTCTGGGCGAAGATGACGATCTGGAGCAGTTTGAACTCGTTGCTTTCATAATTCAAAAATTCACGCAACTTCTCCAGGCAATAAGGGGGGAGCTTCTGCCCTTCGTCAATCATCAAGAGTACGAGTTTTTTTTCTTCCACACCCTTCTGAAAGAGATAGTTTTTAATTTTCTCCTTGATCGTCCACTCCGTGTCCGTCTCTTCCTCGCAGCGGATTCCGAAACCGGCGGCAACGGCGCGCAAGAACGCCAGGGGCGAATCAAAATCAGGGTCCAGAATCAACTGGGTTTCGAACTGCCTCTCCTCCTCGTTGCCGCCCTCAAACTTTATCAGCAGATGACGGCAGAGGGTGGTCTTCCCCGTTCCCACCTCGCCAAGAACCACATTCAATCCACGCTGCAACCGGATCGCCAACTCGAGCTTCTGCAGGCATTCCCAGTGATTTTCCGAAAGATAGAGGAATTCCGGCTCCGGCGAATTGGAAAAGGGCTCCTTCTTCAGATTCAGAATCTTAAAATATTCCATAAAAAGGCATACCCCGAACTAGCAATCTCCACGCGGCGGAAGGATGGTCTGGAACAAAAGAAAAATGGTCCCTGAATAGAGCATTATTTCGGTTCCCGCGTTGGTTCAGGCCTCGCTAACGCGACCGGTTTAGGCGGCAGGATGGTGGGGGTAATAAATATCAGCACCTCCTCCATCGTGTTGTGCCTGCCCTGACTTTTAAAGAACCACTCTAAAATTGGAACTTTCATCAAAAAAGGGATGCCCGTGTCAGAGTCTTCTTTTTTATGTTTCGTCAAGCCCGAGATAACGATCGTTTCTCCGTCGTTAACGATAAGGGAGGTCTCGGTCAGTTTCTTTACGATGAAGGGATTGCCATCCACCGTGCGGGCGCGATCCACCTCGTCCTTCTTTACCAGGATCTTCATCTTGAGATTCTTGCCGTCAATGACATGGGGGGTGATCTCCAGCCTCAACACGGCGTCCTGGAAGCTTACCGTCCTGTTGCCTTCCTTATCCGTCGTCACAAAGGGAACCCGCTCGCCGTTTTCCGTGAAGGCCTTCTGATTATCCAAAGTGGTGATGGACGGGGAGGAAAGGATGTTCACCCTCCCCTCATTCTGCAGGGCATTGAGCTGCAGGTCCAGGATGTTGCCGCCGATAGTGCCAAAAACCAGTCCCAGGGCGCCGACTGCGGTAGCGCTGGCCAGGGGCGGTCCGGGGAGTCTGATATCCGGGGCAAGGGATAACTCCTGCGTTCCCACCGGGGTTCTATAGCGGCCACCCCACTGAAGACCCAGGCTCCGGGCCATCTCTTTTGTGGTTTCCACGATGTTCGCCCTGATCTGTATCTGATAGGTTGGTTTATCAATCCTTTCGATAATGGGCACAATTTTCAGGAGATCATCCCGGCTGGCCTGGATAATGAGGGAGTTGGTGTGGTCGTCCACCCGGACGGAACCCCTTGTTTTTCCCGCGGTATCCTTGCTCAGGAACTCCTGGATATTGTCTTTGAGGAGTTTAGCCTCGGCATAATCGATATTTATCATCACCGTTTGTAATGGTTCAACGAGCTTAGCCCCCAGCTGCTGCGCCAGCCGCTTCTCGTTTGTGGTCGCGATCCGCAGGTCCCGCTCCATCTCCTCGACGGTCATGACCCGGATGATGTCACCCTCCCAGGCATGGGAAAGGCCCTGGCTGCGAAGGATGGCCACGAAGGCGTGATCCCAGGGAATATCCTTGAAGTCAAAGCTCACATCCCCTTTGATGTCATTATTGATCAGGAGGTGCACCCCTGCAATGCGGGCCATGGAGCGCAGGACCGCCTTGATCTCGGCCTGGCGCATCTTGAGGGTTATCTTCAGGGCGGGCAGGCTCTTTGCCGCCTGGTCCAGGGGTGTCTTAATCTCCGGGATATCGATCTCCCGGGCTCTGGGCGCGGGAGAGTGTCCTTTTGATTCGGTGGCGAGGGTTTCCCACCTTTCGAAAAAGGGATCCTTCACTTCCTTCTTTGCCGGTCCGCAGGAAACGCTGAGAACCAGAACCATCATGAGAAGAAAATACTTTATGCGACTATATCGCGGGTGTTCTTTTGCCAATGCTGTAACCTCCATCCCTATTCCTGGAGAAATAACTCAAATTTATGTTGTTTCACCTTGTCTTCTATGACCACCTTACTGGGAAATATTCCCCTTAAGATATAACCCTCAAGTTCGAGAGGTTCATTTACGCTGTATTCCACATTATTGATGATCGCCACTTTTTTGCTGCCCAGATCAACATAGCCGGTGTAGGTAAAGGCCGGCTTGGGTGTTGACCCGCCATTTGACCTGCTGAAGATCCATTCATTGTATCTGGCCTGTTCGATAAAGGGATCTCTCTGCCATCTGGACTCGGCCTTTTCGATTGAAGCATTATAGAAGGCCGGCGTCGCCGTCTGGGTAATCCTGGTCAGCATGATGTTAAGAAGTTCCTTGACCTCCGCTGATTCTGCCGCTTCCCCTGCTGTCTTGTCAATCTTCGCTTTGGGGGGCGCGAGAAATATTTCATAGGCCGCATAGAAGACGGAAACCGCGAGGACGGCAAAAACGATCTTCTGGCTCTTGGTCAACTCCGGCATCTGCTTTCAGCCAATCTCAATATAAAATTTAAGCACGAATACCAGCCCGCTGTTTGTCTGCCTGATTTCCATCTCCGCCATCTCGGTCACATAAGGCAATCCATTCAAGGCTATGAGATAATTACGGAAATCAAAGAGCCTGCCTTTTAGTTCCGTAACAACAGCCATTCTTCCCGTCCCTTTAATCAGGGCAAGCATATCCGGCTCAACCCGGAGCGCGGACAGATTATTCTTCTGCGCCACCTCTTGGATCATTGGTCTTATCTGATTTATCTCCGCGGCGGGAATCTTTGCCGGCGACGGGAGGGACAGCTTTTGCGGCGGCTTCGCGCTTAATCTTTTTTCCATCTCCCGATATTGGGGCATGGCTATTTTCTGTATTTCGAGACGCTTTCTCAAGGCCTCATTCTTGCTGGTGTATTCGTTTGACGCCAGCCAGAGGGGCAGCAGCCCCGCGACGATATATATGCCAATGCCGCTTGCAGAGAGCAAAAGATAGATCAGGCTTTGTCTGGATATTTTCACGCTGCCGGCCCTTTTGGAGTCTGTCCTAATTTCATTTTGATTGTGAAATGCAGGACGTTTTTCCTTCCCGCCGTCTCCAGGGAAGATTTTTCAATGGTTGCCTCACTGAAAAGAGGCGAGGCCTCCAGCTTCAGGACATATTCCGTTAAAACCACGTCCATTGTCCGGCCGGCGTCCGCTATTATTCCCTCCAGGATGATAATGCCCTGAAAGGCGGCAGCCGTCGCTTCGATTTTTTGCGGGCCGGCAGCCGAATCGATAAGGGACAGTTTCAGGCTCAGCAGGCCGATCGAAGGCGGGGTCAGCGCCGTCAATTCCGCAACCGTTGCAAGATTCAGATTTCGCCTCCCGTAGGCAATGACCCGTCCGTTTTTTTCCTGCAACTCATTGAGTTGACGAGTGATGACCTCTTTACCTACCGGAGGGCCGATTTTCTCGAACTCCATTTCCATTTTTTTAAATGATGTCCTGCTTGCCGCAACGGTATTTCCCAAATACAAAAAAATTGCCGTGAAGACAACCATTGTTATTACGAAGGATGACAATATTATCTTGTTTACCTTTTGGGTACTCTTCTTTTCGAGTTTTCCCCGGTAGGTAAAGATCATATTCGGGGTGTACTCATTTGATGAGAGCGCCAGCCCCATAGCGGCCGTATATGCCCCCCGCTCGTAAAGACCGGCTTCTTCGAATTCAATCTTGCCCGTACGGACCAGCGGGGGAGCGAGGGGGATCACCTCAACCCTCACCCGCTCCTCGATATAATCCATGAAATGCTGGTAAGGTCCGATGACACTGGAGAAGAAGAGTCGGCCAATCCTGGCCTGACCCGCGGAGGATAAATAATGTTCGAAGGTTAACTGTACCTGCCTGGTGAGACGATCCATGGCCGGCATGATCAGGGGCAATACATCACCTTTTCCGATATCGTTCAGCCTGTTTATCACGCCCGACGAATTTGCTTCGGAATACAGATTCTCGATAATTTTTCTGGCCTCCCCGGAATCCAGGGGGGCGGCGACTGCGTCAAGGTCATCTTTCGCGGGTACCCGCGTCTTTTCGCCGTATCCCTCAACCAGGGATTCAATGAGGCTTTTTATTCCGGCCTTGATATCCCTGGTAAAAACCAGATTCCCCTTTACGTAGATATCTATCCGGGAAAAATCATTGCCGATAAAGAGAGCGGCCGCCGCATCCTCCCCTGCGTCAATCAGTTCCATCCGGATAAGGTTCTGAATCGTGAAAGGGATGATCGTCAACCCCTTCAAGGGCCAGCCTGCCCGATTGAAGATATCTTTTACCTCCTCCACTTCGCGGCGCGGCGCCGTATAAACCGTCGCGGTGAGTTTCAATATCCCCTGGTCGTTTATCTCATCATGCACCTCATAATCAAAGATCTGCTCCTTTTCGTCGAGTTGCAGCTCTTTTTTCGCGTTCCAGTAGACGGCGTTGGACAGTTGTTTGGCCGGAACCTTGGGGATGACGATATGGCGGACCTCCACATTGCCCGCAGGCATGGATGTCCAGATATCTACCCGGTCGGGGCTGCCACAGAAGGCATTAAGAGACTCGCCGATCAGATTACTCAGTTCCTGACTGCCTCTCGTTATACCCCGGGGAATGGGAATTATCTTATAATCGATTAAAGGTCTCTGCCCGTCGGCGGAAATCCTGGTCTTAACCAGGCGCAGGGCGTCGTTGCCGATATCTACACCCACGGTAAAGCGGGCTTGCCAGTATTTTAATGAGGTCAGGGACGATTTGGTTATTTTTAATATTTTACCGATTTCCCCCCTCTTTCCGGGAACCACGGGATCGGGTTCCGGCGTTGCGGAAGATACAGATGAACCGCCATCACGAATTATATCCAGCAATTTTTCCGTCGAGGTTAATTCGCTCTGTTTGCCCACCTTGATGTCCTTATCTTCAATTCTTCGCGAAACCAGACTAAAATACCCGGATCACAAATAACGCGTTGGCCGTAAATCACTCTTTTCCCTATGGTTTTCACTACATTATTTGTAGATGCTTTGCAACAATTTTCACATTCCGCGCGTATGCGCCGGAATCGGGTCAGGCAGTGATGACGCAGAATTCAACGCACGGACAAGCGTCTTGAAATATTTCCAGACATGCCAAAAGGGGAAAGGTCCAACTTAAGGAGGCGGGTTATTTCAACTCTTATTTCCGGGATCATCAAGTTGATCGATAAGGTCCTTTAAATCTACCTCTTCATCAATAACGTACTGTTTGGAATCGAAGAGATCGTCCGGGGGAGAGATTATGGGAGTAGGTTCAGGCTTTTCGACGGCGGACATATAGACTATATTCTGGTGGGCGTTAGGATCGATCAGAGACGACTTGTAATCGGATTCGACAGGCTCCGAGGTAACATTGCGGCGCATACTGTAGGGCTTCGCGGTAGTCCTGTCCCGGGTATTGATAAATTCCTCGATATAACGCTCGAAAGTAAACATCCCCTCGTTTTTTCCCGTATGCATGGCCGTTTCAATCTGGGTTAATTTATTTTCCCGAATCATGCTTCTTATCGATGGGGTGCCGTGGAGAATGGAGAGGACGGGAAGACGAAAGCCGAGATGTTCGAAATGGACCACTTCCTGAATAATGAACCAGTTTATGGCCGCCGCGATCTTGTAGCGCATCGAGTCCTGACCTTCATTGGAGGTCGCCGCGCCGCTGAGACGGGTAATGGCATCTTCCACGTCTGTCGCATGGAGGGTCGCGAAAACCAGGTGTCCCGACTCGGCGACACTGAGGGTCAGCCGGATAGATTCTATATCTCTAAGCTCGCCCACCACAACAACATCAGGATTTTCACGAAGAAGATCCATCAGCCCCTGCTTGAAGGAAGGGACGTGAATCCCGATCTCGCGCTGTTCGATAAAGGCCGCCTTCTGTGGAAACCGATACTCGATGGGATCCTCCAGGGTGATGATATGCACAGGCTGAAGCCGGTTGATTTTCTCCACCAGGGCCGAGAGGGTCGTGGTTTTGCCTGTTCCTGTGGCGCCGCAGATAAGCACAAGTCCCGATTTAAGTTTTGAGACTTCATGCAGGGAAGGATGGAGATTAAGCGATTCAATCGTGGGTATAACCTCGGGAAGGATGCGGATCGCCAGGCTCAGGCCCCGGGTGGTATAAAAGATGTTTATCCTCATCCGCACCCTGTTGACTGTCAGGGCCACATCCACCGACCAGTTATTGCGCAGGGTCGTCAACTGTCGGGGAGTGATCATACCCATAACCAGCTTATCAACATCCCGGTAATTCCAGGGGGGTGACTGATCGAAATGAATTTTCCCTTCCTTCCGATAAACGAAAGGCATCCCCCCGGTGAGATGGATATCGGAATAACCCTTGGATACGGCAATATTTATTAAATCTTCAAATGTTTTCACGGCTGATAAATATCATTAAGCAAATGGAATTCAGAGAAACGGGACAACCAGGGAGGACACTCAGGACTTCGAACGTTCAAATAATAACCAGCTTGACCTGTCAGAATCGAAATATGCACAATCTCTAAAACACATGCACCGCCTGAACAACAGGCAGCGCCATTAAT
>JAXMLI010000249.1:0-3131 GCA_034368785.1 Smithellaceae bacterium
CGACCCTTGATGGCTACCAAATGGCAAAAAGAGGACGGGCCGGCGTGGCGCTGGCCACGGCCGCCATTGGCTCCTTTTTTGCCGGTACGGTCGCTACCCTCCTGCTCGCGCTCTTTGCTCCGCCACTTGCCGCCATCGCGCTGAAGTTTGGTCCGGCGGACTATTTTTCGCTCATGGTCCTGGGACTCATTGCCGCCGTGGTACTTGCCCAGGGATCGCTGCTCCATGCGGTCGGCATGGTTATTCTAGGTTTACTCCTGGGACTTGTGGGCACAGACGTTAATTCCGGGATGCAGCGGTTTTCCTTTGAGCTTCCCGAACTGGCCGACGGCATTGGCTTCGTCGTGGTTGCCATGGGGATGTTTGGCCTGGGCGAGATTATCCGTAACCTGGAGAACGAGGAACACCGCACTGATGTCGTGACCAAGATCACCAGCCTGATGCCGACCAGAGAGGATTGGAAGCGGATGGTTTGGCCGATTCTGCGCGGTACCGCGATTGGCTCGGCCTTGGGCATTCTCCCGGGCAGTGGCTCTATTCTGGGATCATTTGCCGCCTATTCCATTGAAAAAAAGATTTCGAAAAATTCGGCCGAATTCGGCAAGGGGGCCATTGAAGGTGTGGCCGCCCCCGAATCCGCCAATAACGCCGGCGCCCAGACCTCCTTTATCCCCATGCTGACCTTGGGGATCCCCTCCAACCCGGTTATGGCCCTCATGGTTGGCGCGATGATTATCCAGGGCATCCAGCCGGGACCATCGGTGATAACCCAGCAGCCGACATTATTTTGGGGAATCATCGTTTCCATGTGGATTGGTAATTTTTTCCTCATCATTCTCAACCTGCCCCTGATCGGCATGTGGGTGAGGATTATCATGGTGCCTTACCATATTCTTTTCCCTTCAATCCTGATGTTTTGCGCCATCGGGGTGTTCAGCCTGAAAAATGCCCAGTTCGACATCTACTTCATGGCCTTGTTCGGGGTCTTGGGTTACATCTTCACCAAACTCGATTGCGAACCGGCGCCGATGCTTCTGGCCTTCATTCTCGGACCCCTCATGGAAGAGTATCTGCGCCGTGCCCTGCTCCTGTCCCGGGGCGATCCGACCGTCTTCCTGCAGCGTCCCATCAGTGCGACGTTGCTTGCCCTTGCCGTACTCGCGTTGGCTGCCGCTTCTATCCCCGCCTTATATAAAAAGCGGGAGGAGGCCTTTCGCGATGAGTCATGAAGGGGGATGGCCGGATCTACCGCTCCGGCTCGTCCTGATGGCCGAGACAGGGCTTCCCGCTCACGAATAAGAAGATCGGAATATAAGGCTTTACTTTTCGATATGGCCAAGAAAGGAATTGTACTACATGGAGATGGATAAGTTGACATTCGGAATCACGATGCTGGTATGCGGCATGGGGGGAACGCTTCTTACACTCTGGATTATGAGTCTGATCATGGGGGCACTGGGGAGAATATTCCCCTGTAAACCCGACGAGAAGGAGAACTGAGTCATGCTGGAGGCGATTATAAACGGTATGACGGGACTGACCGTCGGTTTTCAGCACCTTTTTACCGATTGGCGCAATCTCATCATGATCTGTGTTGGCGGTGTGCTGCTGTGGCTCGCGATAAAGAAAGACTGCGAGCCCCTTTTGTTGATTCCCATCGGATTCGGGTGCATCCTCGTCAACATCCCCCTGTCCGATGTGATGATGGAAGAGGGGTTTCTTAGAACCATCTATGATGCCGGGATTACCACGGAACTCTTTCCCCTGCTTATTTTTATCGGGATCGGCGCGATGACGGATTTCGGCCCGGTCCTGGCGCAACCATACACCCTGCTTTTGGGGGCGGCGGGGCAATTTGGTATTTTTATCACTCTTCTCCTGGCGCTGGGTTTGGGGTTTCCCGAGTTGGAGGCGGTTTCCATCGCGATCATCGGCGCCTGTGATGGTCCCACGGCGATTTATGTCACCTCCAAATATGCCCCCCAGTTGCTCGGGGCCGTTTCGGTGGCGGCCTACTCTTACATGGCGTTGGTCCCCATTATTCAGCCACCCATCATGAAGCTTATGACCACGAAAAAAGAACGCGAAACCGTAATGAAATACACGGCCAAACCGGTTTCTAAAACGACAAAACTCCTCTTTCCCCTGGTGATTACGATTCTGGGAGGGCTCATCGCCCCCAAAGGGCTGCCCCTCCTGGGGACTATAATGCTGGGCAACTTCATGCGCGAAACGGGCGTGGTCAGTCGCCTGACCAAGGCCTCGGAAAATGAAATTGCCAATGTGGTTACTTTGTTTCTCGGCCTTTGCATCGGAGCGAGCATGTCTGGCGCGGCCTTCATTAAAACCCAGACCCTGATCATTATGGCCTTGGGCTTCCTTGCCATCTGTCTGGATACGGTCTGCGGCCTTTTGTTCGGAAAGGCGATGCGGGTGGTGACGGGAGGCAAGATTAATCCCCTCATCGGCGCTGCCGGGATTTCCGCCTTTCCCATGGCCGCAAGGGTTGTTCAGAAGGAAGGTCAGAAATACAACAAGAGAAACTATCTCCTCATGCATGCCATGGGGGCCAACGCCGGCGGTCAGATCGGATCGGTGATCGCCGCGGCGGTAATGTTGTCCGTTCTGGCGGGAATGGGCATTATTTGATTTTAAACGGGCGCTACCCTGCCCGCGACAAGAATAATAATATTAACCGAAAGGAGATTTTTAAATGATTACTCAGGTAACATCCCCCATGCCGGGGAAGATCGCGAAGATTTTGGTCAACGTGGGGGATCAGGTCACCGAGGATGACGAACTCCTTACCCTGGAAGCCATGAAGATGGAAAATCCTATTTTTTCCACCATAGACGGCACAGTTCAGGAAATCAAGGTTACGGAAGGTCAGAACGTAGGTGCTGAACAGGTTCTTATTATAATAAGTTAGCCAGGCGGGGGCGAATAATTATTGACGACTTCGTAAAAAGTCCGGATGCTGCGTTGCACTGCATCCCTCCCCCGCCTTCGCGGGGGCAGGCTTGCGGCGTGTTCCGGGGACACGTTCCGATCCCTTCGGGCTTCCGGAACATGTCCCCGATGCCTCATTCCTCGGGATTTGCGCGCCTTGCCTGCGGCCTTTTTACGAAGCC
>JAXMLI010000250.1:0-3926 GCA_034368785.1 Smithellaceae bacterium
TACCGCCATGCACTGGTCACTAAGTAATCCGCAATTTACAGCAAATGGAGGAGACAATACCCGCAGTAGATAGAATTACCGTGGGAGAAAGAAATTCCGAAGCAGACGCGACAGCGAGAGTCAGAGTGAATAGGTTCACAGTCAGTATGCGCCTCTTCTATATTAACCAGGACATAAGTCAAGATGTTTTTTAGGGGGCTCACGAAAAAATCCCTTGACTTTTTTTCCGTCTCGTTTAATCTGCCATACGGTGGGGCAGGGTACCTTACATGGTAGTTGCGGGCGTGTATATCTTTTCACAGACATGAAAAGATGAGGCGGTAGTTTAGACTAAAGGCAACGCACACGAGGAGGTAACTTTGCTATGGAAGGAAGCATGATCTTAGTCATTGACGACGACCCAGATATCCTTGAAATCCTGCGGATCACCCTGGAGGCCAATTCGTACAAGGTTTCCACCGCATCGAGCGGAACCGAAGGCCTGGCGGCGATAAAGCGGATCAAGCCCGATCTCATCATCCTCGATGTCATGATGGATACCATTACGGAGGGGTTTCAGGTTTCCTACAAGCTCCGCAATCCCGATCCTGCGTCTGAATATGCGGAATTTGTTAAAATGCCTATCCTGATGCTGACCGGGATAAGAGAAAAAACAAAAATGAAATTTTCACCCCACGCGGACGGGGCCTATCTGCCTGTAGATGATTACCTGGAGAAACCGGTGCAACCCAAGGTTCTCCTCGATAAGGTAAAGACCCTGTTACAGGACAGGTCCTGACGTCCCACAAGAGACCTTATTCTCGCGGGACCGCCGCTGCTCCGTCATACCCCCTACCCTCTTCAGGCCGGCGCTAGTGCGACGTACCCTACACCGTACGTCGCACTTCTTTTGGTCTGTTCCCTGACCGGAGGAACCGGGACACGACAGACATGATGCCAAACATGGGAAACAAGGACCAGGGATTCACGGCCAATAATTACAGCCATCTGCCGGGGGAAGATGAACTCGGTGAGAGCCTCCGCTGGCTGATCAGATTAAGATGGATCGCCCTGGCTTGCATCTTCCCTGCCATCTGGGCAGGCGGGTTTCTGTTCCGGCTAACCTTGCCCCAACGGGATCTATACCTGGTAGGCCTGGGGATACTCCTGTACAATATCTCGTTTTTTATACATCATAATAGGATATCCCAATTACCCCCTGGTGATGCGGCCCGGCGGTGGACTCGCTTTGCCGGCCAGCAGATATACGTGGACTGGTTCGGTCTTACCGTCTTCATCCATCTCACCGGGGGAATCGAAAGCCCGGTTTTGATCTACTTCCTCTTCCACGCAGTCATCGCCTCCCTCGTCCTTCCCAGCCGCGCCGCCTACCTCCGGCCTACTATTGCCTTTTTTATGGTGGGGAGCATCGCCCTCTTAGAGTATCTCCTGATATTGAAGCATGTAAATCTGCGAGGCTTTGCCGGGGAAGAAAACTTTCGAAATCCCACCTATATCCTGGGCACCCTGTTTTTCTTCGCCTCCGCCCTCTATGTAATAACCTATCTTTCCACCTCCATCATGATGAAGCTGAGGAAGCGGACCAGGAGCCTCATCACGGTGCAGGAAGAACTGAGGGAATCCGCCCAACGCATAGAGACTCTTTACGCCCTGACAAAGAACATTACCTCCACGCTGGATCTTGGCGAGGTAATGGAACTGATCACAAAAAACACCGCGCAGCTTATGCGGGTAAAGGGGTGCTCCGTCCGCCTGCTGGACAAGGACGGAGAGCGATTGGAACTCCGCGGCGCCTATGGTCTGAGCAGGGAATATCTGGACAAGGGAGAGGTGCTCGTTGGCAGGAGCCTTCTGGATGCAAAGGAGGGCCAGACCGTTGCCATTTTCGACGTAGCGACGGACCCCCGGATGCAATATCCCGCGGAAGCCCGAGAGGAAAAGATATTTTCCATGCTGGGCGTACCCCTGATGATGAAGGATGCGGTGATCGGGGTTTTGCGGATACACACGAACCGACTTCATGAATTCACCCCGGCGGAAAAACGTTTCTTTAGCGCCATTGCCGGGTGCGTCAGCATTGCCGTCACCAATGCCCTCGCCTATCAACGGGTCGTGGAACTTGACGAGGCCCGCTCCAAACTGATGCTTACGGTGTCTCATGAACTGAGGGCCCCCGTCTCGGCCATTCAGGGGATGCTGAAGCTCCTGCTGGAAGGCTACTTGGGCGAGCTGTCGGAAAAACAACGGGAAATCATCGGCCGCGCCCATGCCAGGACCGAATCATTCATCACCATGATCAACGACCTCCTCGATCTGGGCAGCAACTATCTGGACCGAACCGGGAAGGACCCGGAAACGGATACATCCCTGGCCGAGTGCCTCCGGAAGGTTGTGGATCTTTTCATGGCCAAGGCAGGGGAAAAGAAGATCCTTATTTTCACGAACCTGACAGAGGGACGATACACGATCAAAGAACAGGAGGGGGATATGGAGAAATTGTTCACCAATCTTGTGAGTAATGCCCTTAAATACACCCCCCCGGGCGGTAAAATCACCATTTCGACCAGCGAAGGGGAGGAGTATCTCAGAATAGTCATCACCGACACGGGCATCGGCATTCCTGCCGATGACCTGCCCCACATCTTCGAGGAATTCTACCGCGCCCTGAATGCCAGGAAATCGGGAAGGGAAGGGACCGGCCTGGGGCTGCCGGTCGTCAAGAATATCGTTGAGCGTTATGCCGGTCGGATAGACGTGGATAGCCGCCTTGACGAAGGCACGAAGATCACCGTGGACTTCCCCTGGCGAAAGGTCACGAAATCAGGTTGATAGGCTGTAGGTTTTTAGTCTTTTAGCCTGACAGCCTACGGCCTGAACATCTGCAGCCTGGGAGCGATATGGTTCACGCACCGGAGAATTGCGGTTTCGCCCGCTCCTATATTATCGAGTACCTTGGCGACCTGGCCGTGGTAGATCCAGGGAGTGTCGGCGCCGCCCATGACCTGGCCGGGTTTATTACCCGCAAATTGGGGCTTTCTCTCCCACGGATCAGGTGCATCCTGGTCACCCATTTTCATATCGACCATCTGGGAGGGGTGGGTCGTCTGCTCCGGTATTGCTAACCAGAGACCAGGCTGTTCTTCCATCGCACCTGAAAAGTCGCCACCGGGGTTTAATTATTCTAGTTGAACTACCGCTTTTATTTTGCTATCGTGACCCCCGTCTTCTGGATGATAATGCACCATGAACTCACCTTAACCTTTCGTAACCTTAACCTAACAAGGAGGCTGATATGACACTGAAGGGATCGATCACCACAGTACTGCTGACGGCCATTCTCCTGTTCCCCGGGGGAACAGCGGTAGGGCAGGATTCCGTTTCTGCCGGGCAATGGACCCAACTCGTCGAGCAGATGGGCAACATGGGAAACATCAACTGGTCTGCCGGCTATATCGAAGCCGTAGGGATTGGCGCCCCTCCAGCGCAGTATATGGGCAAACCCCAGGCGAGGCCGATGGCCCTGCGGGCCGCCCAGGTGGATGCCTTACGAAACCTCCTGGAAATAACCAAGGGGGTCAGGGTCGATTCCGCCACCTCCGTCAGCGACTTTACCGTCACCAGCGATGTAATAAATACCCAGGTGGAGGGTGTAGTGAAGGGGGCCAAGGTGATGAAACAGGAGTACATGTCGGACGGCACCGTGGAGGTTACCGTGCGGATGAGCCTGGGCGGGAATCTCGCTCCGATCATCATGCCCAGGGTGCTGGACAGGAAGCCGGAAACCCCGCCGCCCGCCCTTGCCCCCCCGACCGCGCCGCCGGCAATCGCCCCCCAGACAGCCGAAGTCGTTTATACCGGGGTGGTCATTGACGCCCGTGGAATCCAGGTAAGGCCCGCCATGTCGCCAAGAATCATTGATGAAACAG
>JAXMLI010000251.1:0-14497 GCA_034368785.1 Smithellaceae bacterium
GGGGGGAGCGCCCTATGGTAATATCCTGATGCCGAATTTAGGCGCCGGAATCTCCGAGAACCCCACCATCACCTACTCACCCATTCAAGGGGAAAAGGCCGTAACGCAGCTGCAATCTGAACTTCGATTAGACCGGTTCCTGATCCTGACCAGAATCGGCTGGGGGATTGAATCTCTCATGTGGCTCACGGTGGCCCAGATCGGGGAGCTGCGCAATTTCGATGTTCCCTTGGGCGGTGGCGAGTCACTGGACAGATCCTACGGGAAATTTCTGGAACTCTCACAATTACTCAAGGAGATCCAGTCCCGGGGCGATCTCGAATTTGTCAGTCTGTACAAGGGAAAGGACGGAGCGGACTATCTGACCATGAAATTGCACCTCCTGGACGAACGGGAAGCGACCCGGGTGGAGACCCTCCTGGGGATCACCCCCCAAAGGGTTTCCCTTCCGGGCGGCCGTTTTGTGTCCTCCATAGAATTGACTTCCGTGCGTGATTTGACTCCGTGCGCCAGCGAAAAGGGGAATTGCGCCCGCATCCCGATAAAGCTCAAGAGTTTCTTTGAAATGCTGCTGGACCTCGCCTTGTATGTTGATGTGCCTGCTGAGGAGCAACTTAAGCAGATTGCGAGGCCCTTTATTAAACCATCCGCGGGGGAAATCACCACCAGGAAGGGACTCCATTCGGGCCTCATCAAGGTGAGACATCAGTGGACCGAACCCGGTGACGCCTATGTCGCCGTTCCTTACCGGGGCCGCTGGTTCTATATCGCCGACGACGATCTTCCCTCCAAGGCCTATCTCATGCTGGCGGGATCGATTTTTTCCCTCCAGTCGGGAGACTTGCAGACGGCGGCGCCTGTCCTGACGCTGCCGGTGGGCCGTTGACGGGATCGCGGGAGATTATTCGGCATAACGAAATTAATGAAGGAGTAAAACATGCCAGTAAAAAAATTAGCAGGGCGTTTGGGGGCAATGACTGGCCTCGTCATGTTGATTTTAATATCCGCGACAGCTCTTCCGGCCGCAGACAAAAACGTGGAAATCCGGTATCTTGCCCAGGGGAAAAAGGTCATCCCCGTCATCTCTCAAATCGGAATCTGGACCATCATGGATATCAAGCTGCCCGACCTCGTAGTGACAAACAGGGGAAAGGGGGTTATCGCCATTGACCGGGTGGAGGTCACGGGGAAAAGCGACGGGACCGAGTCCGTGCGCCTTCATATCCCCTTCCAGCAGATGAAGGATGCCATAAAAAACGCGGCCGCCGCCCTGAACAAGAAGACGCTACCCCTGCCTTCACTGCAGATTGCTTACGGCAACATGGTCCTGCCGGAGGGCCTTTTGTCCGAAACCGGCGCCATAGAGGCGGGGCAGAGCGTCTTGCTCCCGCTCTCCAGAATCGCCTATCTGCATTTTGTCGGCCATTCCCGGATTGACGCCATGCAGGTAAAGATAACGGTAACGGCGGGAAAAAAGAAAAAGGGGTTCTCCTTCCCCGTCCAGTTGACCAACTACGAAGCCAGGGGGAAATATGTATTCCCCATGAAAGGAGACCTGCGCCTGGCCTTCCTTCCCCTGAGCTATATCCACCATCGGGGGGCCTCGTCACAGGAGTTCGCCTTCGATGTCGTGGCCGCCAATCAGCAGGACGCGGCCTCCTTTACGGAAATATCGCGGCCCAATCCCAAAACCCTTTCCGATTATGCCATCTGGGGGCGGGAGGTAATGGCCATCGGTGACGGGATCGTGGTAGATATCGGGAACAAATTTCCCGAAGCCAAAATGAGCGACCCGGAAAAATTCGGCGACCCGGATTATACCAAAAATCTCCTCAAGGAACTGGTAGGCGTCATCGGCTGGCCGAACGCCGTGGCCGGAAATTACGTGACCATCGATCACGGCAACGGGGAATTCAGCTTTTACGCTCATTTGAAAGAGGGCTCCCTCCAGGTAACCCCGGGAGACCGGGTAGCGAGGGGAGCGGTCATTGGCCAGGTCGGCAATACGGGAAATTCGGGAGCGCCTCATCTCCATTTTCAGCTCATGGATTCCCGGGACTTCTTCACGGCCAACGGCCTGCCCTTGATGTTCGAAAACTTGCCGGCCTCCGCCATGCTGGAAGGATACCCGATCAAGTCCAACAGCCTGATTTTCAGCGACAACCTCTTCTATGCGATTCCGTGACCGGACAGAATGATCCACCCAGGCAATATCTCATTGACTCCCAGGCCCGTTCGCCATATAGCCGTCTCTGAAAATAAGCAAAATCCCCTACCCTAAACCAAGGATCAGATCATGAATGGCTACAATGGCAAAATATTGCGGATCAATCTATCCGACCGATCACATACCGTAGATAAGCCACCGGAAGATTATTACCGGCATTATCTGGGCGGCCGGGGAATAATCATTCATACGCTCTTAACCGAAGTTCCCGCCGGAATAGACCCCTTAAGCCCGGAAAATAAACTCATCTTCGCCCCGGGCCCACTGACCGGATACCCCCTTCCGGGTAGCGGAAGAAATTCTGTGGGCGCCAAATCTCCCTTAACGGGCGGATTTGGTGAAGCAGAAGCGGGTGGCTTCTGGGGCGCCGAACTCAAGCGCGCAGGCTATGACGCGATTATCGTCGAGGGGGCTTCTTCCGTTCCGGTCTATGTCTGGATCGACAACGGCGCGGTGGAAATACGCGAGGCTGATCACCTGTGGGGCATGGAAGTGGCCGACGCCGATTCCGCTATAAAGGGCGAACTTGGCA
Organism: Smithellaceae bacterium; assembly: GCA_034368785.1. GTDB lineage: Bacteria > Desulfobacterota > Syntrophia > Syntrophales > CAMTWB01 > CAMTWB01. Next base: position 2,760 of record JAXMLI010000251.1, read on the forward strand.
GCGATAAAATCAGGACCGCCCTGATCGGACCCGGGGGAGAAAAACTCGTCCGCTATGCCTGCATCGCCAATGACATCACCCATGTTGCCGGGCGCACCGGCCTGGGCGCCGTCATGGGTTCCAAGAAATTAAAGGCCATTGCCGTCCGGGGCACTACACCGCCCGAGCTTGCCGACAGGGAAAAGCTCCTCGCGCTTGCCCGCTGGCTGGGAAGGAATTTTAAGGAAAAGGACTCCGGCCATTACCTTGTCGGCACGGGATCTACCATGAGAAATTATGAAATCTCCGGGAATCTGCCCGTCAGAAACTTCCGCGGCGGCGATTTCCCTGAGGTAGAGCAGATAATCCCGCAACAGATGTTTGCCAAGGGTTACATCAAGAAAAGAGAAACCTGCTTTGCCTGCCCCATTCGCTGCAAAAGGGTTGTGAGTCTGGAGGAGCCGTGGAAGGTAGACCCGCGCTATGGCGCGCCGGAATACGAAACGCTTGGCGCCTTTGGCTCCAACTGCGGGGTCTTTAATCTCGAGGCCCTGATGAAGGCCAATGAAATTTGCGCGCGCTACGGGATAGACACCATTTCCACGGGCGTTTCGATCTCCTTTGCGATGGAATGTTATGAACGGGGGATTTTAACCAGGGACGATACAAACGGCCTGGAATTGACCTTCGGCAATGCCCGGGCGCTTCTGGAAATGGTGGAACGAATCGCCCGCCGCCAGGGCCTCGGAGACATTCTCGCGGAAGGAACAAAACGGGCGGCGGAAAGGATTGGCCGGGGAGCTGCAGATTACGCGATTCACGTAAAGGGCCTGGAGCTTCCCATGCATGAGCCCCGTTACAAACAGGGCATGGGGCTGCATTACAGTGTCAACGCCTCAGGCGCGGATCACTGCACCGGCGTTCAGGATGATCAGATCCAGAAAAAGCAGGCAAAGTGGGAAACGCTGCCCGGCACGGAATTAAGCCCGCGGAAGGCGCTGATGGTTTACGAGGTTGGCCTTTGGCGTCATCTGGCAAACTACGTTGGCATGTGCGTCTTTTTGCCCTGGAGCAATCAGCAAATATGCGACGCGGTGGAGGCCGTTACCGGCTGGCCAGGGGCTTTTGAGGAACTTATGAAGATCGTGGAACGGGGGATCACCCTTACGCGCATCTTTAATCTCCGCGAGGGATTTTCCCGCGGTGATGACACCCTGCCCCGCCGGTTCTTCGCGGCGCCCTTGGAAGGCCCCCTCAAAGATATCTCCGTGGATCCCGACCAGTTGGACGTGGCGCAGCGAGCCTACTACCAGCTGCTGGGCTGGGACGAGTTCGGAATTCCCACAACGGAGAAACTAGCGGCGCTGGAGATAGAATGGGCAGCCGAGTATCTGAAAAAAGTCCCCTAGATATTTAATTTTTACCGCCTTGCTTTCCTGGTACGGCTTAACCGTGAACCCGTGGGTAAGTACTGGTTGACAATCCCGTGGGCCACGACTATGATGAACTCGTAAAAACTATGACGAACTCGTAAAAAGTCCGGATGCTGACCTGGGAGCGCGGGCGTCCCGCCCGTGGATCACGGCCAAGATAGCCGTGCCACAAAAAGTACGCAACATTCCGACTTTTTACGAAGTCGTCAACTATGATCCGCCTAAAAAAAGGAGTAATACATGTTTTCCGGCAAATGGCTCAAATATGGACTAATGATCTTCAGTCTTTTCTTTTTTCTTACCTACATTCTGGAGTTGGACGCCTTCGCGCGCGCGGGCGGCGGCCGCTGGACATCGACAGACGAACAGGCAAATGAAATCCGCCTTCGCGCGCGCGGGCGGCGGCCGCTCCTTTGGCAGTCGCGGCGCGAGATCCTTCTCCGCGCCCCGGTCCCCGGCCGCCACGCAAGCCAGTCCCTCCCGGCAGATGGGCCAGTCGGCGCCCAATCATACCGCCCCGATGGGCGCGCAGCAGGGCGGCGGATTTCTCCGGGGAATGGCGGGAGGCATCGCCGGCGGGATCATCGGCGGGATGCTCTTCCGGAGTCTGGGATTAACAAGCAGTGAGGAAGGAGGCGAAGGAGGCGAAGGGATCGGCCTGTTTGAAATCCTCCTGATCGGTCTTATTCTTTATGGCATCTGGTGGTTTGTAAAAAAAAAGAGGCGGGAGGCGGAAATGACCGCCCGGGCCGGCGACTACCGTGAAATGTCCATGACAGATCCCGGACAATCCGGGGGCGGGGACGCTGCCCTGGACGGATCGCAGGCAGCCGAGGCGGACATTGATGCCGGTCTCCGGCACATCCGGCAGCTGGACCATGCTTTTGACGAAAAGGGCTTCAAGGATCAGCGCCTGGACAATTTTTTCCAGCTCCAGGGGGCCTGGGCGAACCGCGATATGTCCCCCCTCCGCGACCAGCTTACCTCGGAGATGTACGACACCCTCCAGGCGGACGCGAAGGAGCTGAAAAACAAAAGATTGATCAACCGTCTGGAAAACATCGCCGTGCGCGCTGTCGATTTAAGCGAAGTCTGGCAGGAATCCGGCAGGGATTTCATCACCGTCCGGTTCTATGCGAACCTGCTGGATTATACTACCGATGAAGGGAACGGGCAGGTAGTCTCTGGCAGCAAAACAGACCCCGTTAAATTCGAAGAATTCTGGACATTCACTCGCCAGGCGGGAAACAACCCCTGGCAGCTCGCCGCGATCAACCAGGCATAGCGGCTTCGATCGCGGGATTGTTATTACTCGGGTAGATTGACTGTAGGCTTTTAGACTGCAGGAACGGGCCAGGTGAGACCATCTATCATAGGTCAGGTTATCATAGGTCAGGCGTCCCGCCTGACATTACCTGACGTTAGAGGATTACGGGTTCCTTCCCTTTGCTTGGCCGGTCAGGCGGGACGCCTGACCTATTTTGATACTTCAGCTATTTTGTTACTTCAGCCTTCAACCTGAACACCTGATCCATTGCCGCTTATTTCAGCTGTACCCCGATCACGTTCGGAATCGGCCATTGCCCCCTGTTTATGCCGCCGGGATGGACAATTGCCTCGAAATCCCCCTGCAGATCGAGGGTGATCTCCCTGGTTTTGACTGACAAACTGGCTAAAGGACCCCCCTCGAGATGCATCAGGTGGTCTATTCCCAGCCCCAGCGAGATGATTCCTTCGATAAAATCCCACATGGCAAATGGCGTCCGGCAAAACAGAAAGAGAATACGACCTTCCCTGTCTATTCCGAGCGCGGCCTCGCTCCACTTTTTATCCGATCTGGCCCACACATTAATCCCGTTACCCTTGATCAAACGAAGATTCTGCACCACCGCGTGATAGCCTTCCAGCCTCTCCATCGCCTCCGGCTGGTCAAGGTCGATGATGATGGCCGGCGGCAGCCCGGTCTTTCTGGGACTGAAGGCAAAGGCGGCCCGATATTTATTCCAGTGCCTGTTCTGGATATAGGCCCCGTTTCTGAGATGACCCACATTGGTAGATGAATCCTTCTGAAACATCCCCGCATTAATCGCCAGCTGTAAATTAAAATCCCTTGACCACTCCGCGGTGGTGCGGTTTTTTTTGTCCAGTTCGGAAGCAAGGAGCAGCTTCAATGCCACCTGGCTGGGATCTATCCGCACAATGTGAACCTTCCCGTCTTCCATCTCAGGCCATGGTTTTATTTGAAAGAGGCCGTATTCAATGCCCGGCGCCTGCTGCTTCCATTGTTCAGAGGCCTTGCAGGCGGTGGCCGGAGAAAAGGAAACGATTGTCCAGAACAATATTGGGATGACCTTGTGAAGTAAGCCGATCTTCATCTCTGTTGCCTTCGGTTCTCTGTTGCCTGTTGCAGCCTTATCAGAAGTCCGTCAGATCCTCAATAACCTGCCATTTTCCTTGAGCCATTGCGCCCGTTCCTTGTAATCGGGCAGAATAGCCCTGACCCGACGCCAGTATGCCGGCGAATGATTATTCTGCTCCAGATGGACCAGTTCGTGGACCACCAGATAATCAATAACCGCCAGCGGGGCCATGATCAATCGCCAGCTGAAGTTGAGGGTCCCCTTCGAACCGCAGGAACCCCAGCGCCTTTTGGCGTTACTGATTTTAATTGAAGACGGCTTAAATTCGCTAGTCCTTCCGTACCAGGCAACACGTTCAGATATTACTCTCAGTGCCTGTGTTTTATACCATTGTTTTAATACTTCGCCCGCATTGGGCAAGAATCTTTCCGACAGGTATAGTTTATCCCTGAGCGCGATGCCAATGTCGGCATTTTGAACAATCTGCAATTTGTATATTCCGCCCAGATAGAGAAATTCTTCACCATTCAGATATTCTTTCACCGACGGTCTCGCCCTTGTGGACACCTCCAGGATCTTCTTTCTGATCCAGTCGCCTTTTTCAAGCACAAGTCTTTTGATGTATGAAAGTGGCGTATGCAAGGGGACCCTCACCACCAGTTCAGCATCATTTGTTATCATCAGGGCAATGGTTTTGCGCCTGGATCTCACGATCTCAGCAATCTTTATTTCTTCCACCGATCCATTCCTTCAGCCGCTCGCGACTCTCGCGCCGTCCCGTTGGGCAGAAAATCAAGAATGCGTGACTTTTTACGAAGTCGTCAATCCTCACTGCGCGGAACCTTCCGCCGGTCTTTGGTTTCACCCCTGCGCTTCTTACCCTCTATCCTCTTTTCCTGTGCCGCCCGGGAGGGCCTTGTTTTCTTCCGCGGCACCGGCTTCTGTGTGGCCTTGCGGATCAGTTCCACCAGCCGCTCGACGGCATCCTCGCGATTCCGTTCCTGCGTACGAAACCGCTGGGCCTTGATAATAAGGATACCCTCCTGGGTGATTCGCCTGCCTGCCAGACGGACCAGCCGGACCCGCACTTCTCCCGGCAGAGATGGCGAATTGCCCACGTCGAACCGGAGATGTACTGCCGTAGATAATTTATTAACATTTTGGCCGCCTGGCCCGCCGGCACGGACAAAGTCAAGGTGGATCTCGTTATCATCAATGGATATGCTTGAGGTAATGGGTATCATCGCCAGGCGACCTTCAGGTTCAGGTCTGGAAACCCTTTTCCCGGCCGGGACGGCGACTCCGGGGAGGTCTTTTCTTTTGCCCCTTATTCACTCCGGCGTTGCCTTCACTGATGTCATTTGAAGGAGGCCTGGGAGGCGGGGCCTGGAGTGTTTGATGATAATAGTCATCGAGCAGCATGGCCATGACGGCAAGGCCGTCCTCCGCTGACGACAGGCTCCGGACCAGGGGAATAAAACGTCTCATCCGCTCCGCCTGGAGGCTGTCCAGGGCGCGCAGTCTCGCTTCCAGAAGCGCCATCGTGCGCTCCGCCACGATAGTCTCAACATCCGCATCAGTAGGCATCTGTCTCTCCTGCAATTCAATATTGTAAGAATTTCCTATATCCCGCAGTTTGTATTGTTCCATCCCGGCCACGAGGGTGATGGCCACACCGCTGGCGCCAACCCGCCCCGTACGACCGGCGCGGTGGATATAACCCTCCTGATCCTCCGGCGTCTCGTACTGGATCACATGGGAAAGATCCGGGATATCAATGCCGCGCGCCGCTACATCCGTCGCCACCAGGAAGCGCAGGTCTCCCTTTCGTACCCGCTCCAGCACCTTTTCCCGGACCGCCTGGCTCAAATCGGAGCTGAGTTCGTCCGCGTCATAACCAAAACGCTTCAGGACCACGGAAACAAAATGCACCGCAGTCTTGGTATTGCAGAAGATTATGGCCGAAACAGGGTTCTCCATCTCGATGATCCTCACCAGCGCCCGTTCCCTCCCCATCCCAGGGACCAGATAAAATACATGCTCCGTCTCCGCCACATGGATATTATCACCGCTCAGACTGAGGAACTCCGGGTTATCAAGAAACTCCCGGGCCAGTCTGAGCACATAGGGGGGAAAGGTGGCGGAATACATGGCGCCGCGCTGTCTACGGCCGGGGAGATAATCCTGCAGACGCTTCATGTCCGGATAAAATCCCATGGAAAGCATCCGGTCTGCTTCATCGAAGACAATTGTCCGCAGGCCTTCCAGGGTTAGTGATTTCTTCAGTAAATGATCGAGAATACGACCCGGCGTCCCCACAATCAGATGAGGCCCCTGGCGAAAGCCCTCCAGTTGCGGACCATACCCCACCCCCCCGTAAACCGCTACGGTGCGCACCCCGGAGTCACCGTATAAAGTCATGGCCTCATTCACCACCTGAAGCGCCAGTTCCCGGGTGGGCACCAGCACCAGGGCCTGGCAGACCGCCTTTTTGGGATCGATTTCTTCCATGATCGGCAGCAGATAAGCAGCCGTCTTGCCGCTGCCCGTCCGGGACTGCACCATGACATTGCGCCCGGAGAGCAGGTAAGGGATGGCCTTGGCCTGGACGGGCAGTAACCCTTTCCATCCGGCCCTGGCGCAGGCCTCTTGCATCTTCATGGGTAGCTGTAAGAGGGTTGTCTCCGGCAGGGCATTTTCCGGTTCCACCATCCCCTCTCCCTTCAAGGCTGATTCCCCGGGGCGGGCGCTCTCCGCCGGCGTCTCCTCAAGGACCGCATCACCCTCCGTACCTGTCTCATCTTTCATCGTTTTCTTCATCCCTGTTCAACCTCTCTGTAGCTGTCTTTAATAATTTCCGGATAATACATCGTAGTTGTGCAAATGATCAAGAGAACTTCTTTGACGACGCGGTAAAAACTCTCCCGGGCGTCATTCCGGACTCGATCCGGAATCCAGAAGTACTTGAAAATACTAGATTCCTGATCGAGTCCGGAATGACAAAAAACAGCAACTTAGGACTCTTTACGAGTTCGTCTTCTTTGATCAGGCATTAATGGGGTCAATAGACCACCACCTTGATATCTATATACTGAAAAATACTTTGTTTTTTCTGAAATGCGTGATATGCATCCGCGCTGTCTGTGTGCTGTTTCTTTTAATATAGACGGAAGGAGTCGTCCCTGTATGGACATCAAAGTGCTTTTAACCGTGTTCGCCACCGTTTTTCTGGCCGAATTAGGCGATAAAACGCAACTTGCCACCCTGCTTTTCGCCGCGGACAAGGAGGTAAACAAATTAACCGTCTTTGCCGGCGCCTCGCTGGCGCTGGTGGTTGCCGCCGGTATCGGGGTCCTGGTCGGCACCTTGGCCTCTCAACATATCAATACCAAATATCTTAGTTATATGGCTGGCATAGGATTCGTCGCCATCGGCCTCTGGACCCTCGTAAAGGCCTGAATAGTTACAATATCTCAGGCCAGCGCCTCCCTGATCACCCGGGCAATGAGTTCACAGTAACGGGCCGTATCCTCCCTGGTGGGACCTTCCACCATTACCCGGCAGAGATTTTCCGTCCCGGAATAACGTACCAGCACCCGGCCCCGGCTTCCCAGTTCCGCCTCCGCTTCCCTGATCGCCTGATTAACGGCGGGAATATCCCTCAGGGGACGTTTTTCCCTTACCTTGATATTTACCAGCACCTGGGGAAAGACATCCATGATCCCGGCCAGTTTCGACAGGGGTTTTTCTTCCTTTTTCATGGCGGCCACCACCTGAAGGGCGGTGATTATTCCGTCGCCGGTGGTGTGGAAGGGGAGATAGATAATATGTCCCGAATCCTCCCCCCCGAGCGCGGCCCCGCGGGTGATCATCTCCTCCAGGACCTGTCTGTCTCCCACTTGGGTCATGACCGAATCAATGCCCATATTTTCCAGGGCCTGGCTCAGACCGAGGTTGCTCATCACGGTCCTGACCACCAGGTTGTTCGTCAACCGGTTTTCGTCCCTCATGACCTTCGCGGATATCGCCAGGATCTGATCCCCTGTCAGCACCCGGCCCATTTCATCCACGGCGATGAGGCGATCGCCATCGCCATCGAAGGCGAAGCCCACATCGGCGCCTCTCTTCAAGACTTCTTCGGCCAGCCGCCGGGGATGGAGGGAACCGCAATCCATATTGATGTTTGAGCCGTCGGGTTTGTCATTGATGCTCGCCACCTCGGCGCCAAGTTCAAAAAAGGTATCCGGCGCCACCCGGTAGGTCGCGCCATTGGCGCAGTCCAAAACCACTTTGGTTCCTTCGAGGGAGATATCCTTCGGAAAGCTGTGTTTGAGAAAGACGATGTACCTTCCCCTGGCATCCTCCATCCGGTAGGCCTTCCCCAGGCGCCCTGGCGCTGGTTTCAGTTGTCCGCCGTTTCCAGCGAGGACAAATTCCTCGATCGCCCGTTCCTTTTCGTCCGGAAGCTTAAACCCTTCCGCGGAAAATATCTTGATCCCGTTATCCTCCCTCGGGTTGTGAGACGCCGAAAGTACAATCCCCGCATCCGCCCGCATGCTCCTGGTCAGATAGGCGATCCCCGGGGTCGGCATCACCCCCACCATGATCGGTTCACCGCCCAGGGAGCAGATCCCCGCCGCGAGCGCGTATTCCAGCATGTATCCGGAAATCCTGGTATCCTTGCCCACAATGATCTTTGGTGAATGGCCGCTCCTCTTGAAGAGGTGCACGGTGGCGCGGCCGATCATGATGGCCATCTCTGCCGTCATGGGGTATTGGTTAGCCACTCCCCTGATGCCATCGGTGCCAAATAATCTACCCATTTTGCTCCCCCAGCCTCTATCCTGCTGTCAACATCGTTTTTGCGTTTCTAGCCCACCTTACTTTCTTTTGCAATAGTGAAACCGGTGAAATCCCGGATCAAAGGTCCTTTTCCTTAAATTCCTTCGTAAGAACGCCGATAAATTGACGCTTCCTCTATTCCCTCCCGCCATCCCCCGTAAAGATTCAGTTACACGGGGAACCAATTGTAAGACGCACGGTAAAGACGGCCACGACTTCGCTAGGCCCTCCAAAAGGCGCCGAAAATGACATGTTTTGGGGGACTGGAGGGACGCGCTCCGTCGCGTCCGCTGGAGTTTTGCAAGAAACTCAAGGGCAGGAAATATTTGTCTTAACTCGGCCACTCAAGACTGAATCTTTACCATCCCCCTTATTTCCTGGTTGTAATCGCCGGCCTTTTATTATACACCTGCCAAAAGCCAGGCGTCCTTGAGACACCTGGGACAACGTCACGTAGTTTTAGATTATCGGGAGGAAGCAATGGACAAAAAAGTTACAGTTATCGGTGCAGGCAATGTGGGCGCCACCGCCGCGCAACGGCTGGCCGAAAAGGACCTGTGCGATGTGGTGCTTATTGACATCGTCGAAGGGGTGCCGCAGGGCAAGGCCCTCGATCTTACCCAGGCCGCGCCCGTGGAAAAGCACGATGCCCGTCTCACGGGCTCGAACAGTTACGAGGCCTCGGCCGGTTCCGACATTGTCATCATAACCGCCGGTATCCCCAGAAAACCAGGCATGAGCAGGGACGATTTGCTCGCGACCAACAAAAAGATTGTGGGAAGCGTTACCAGAGAGGTAGTAAAATACTCGCCCAACACCATCTTGATCGTAGTCAGCAACCCCCTGGACGCCATGTGTCACGTGGCCTATGAAGCCAGCGGCTTGCCCAAGAACCGCGTAATGGGGATGGCGGGCGTCCTCGATTCGGCCAGATTCCGGGCCTTTATCTCCATGGAATTGAACGTCTCGGTGGAAAATATCCATGCCTTCGTCCTGGGCGGCCATGGCGACACCATGGTCCCCCTGCCCCGTTTCTCGACCGTGGCCGGCGTCCCGATTACCGAGCTGATGTCGCCTGAACGAATTGAAGCGCTGGTACAGAGGACCAGAAACGGCGGCGCGGAAATAGTAAGTCTCCTGAAAACGGGCAGTGCCTACTACGCGCCGGCCTCCGCGGCAGTGGAAATGGCCGAGTCAATCATGAAGGACAAAAAGAAGATCCTGCCCAGCGCCGTCTTGCTTGAAGGAGAGTACGGGATAAATGGATTGTTTGTGGGAGTCCCGGTAAAGCTCGGGAAGGGCGGCGTCGAAGAGATATTCGAGATCACCCTCAAGGCAGACGAGCAGGCCGCCCTGCGAAAATCGGCAGACGCCGTCAGGGAACTCGTGGACGCCATGAAAAAACTGGGTTGATAAAACAGGGACAACTTCGTAAAAACAGGGGTCAGGGGTCAGCGATTCGGGAAAGCCAGTGATGATAAAAAGCTATCGAGAAGAAGACCAGACCCTGATCTCCGGCCCCTGGCCCCTGGCCCCCGGCCCCTGTGAACGGTTACGGCTGATAGAACTCCGTACCGCCGAGTATCCTGTTAACTCCGGACGGTGCCGAACCGGGTAACCAGCACGCTCCCCATTCCCACCACGATAACCAGGGATTTCACCATCCAGCCCACGTATGGTATCCAGCCCACCAGCCAGATGATTATCAGCCCCAGGGCAGTCTGGGTCATGAGACCCCGGTCGGTTTTTTTCAAGAGAACAAGTATCTCCCGCCCCAACAGCTGCGCGACCGCTACAAACCCGAGAATCGCGGCGACGACGGTAATGGTCATCTGCAGCGGCACCAGGACGATTCCAACCACGGACATGGTGAGTAGCACCATCAGGGGGATAACGGAGATCAGCCCCCCGACCCCCCAGCAGGCAACCCGCAGGGTGCTTTTCTTGATTTCCTCGGAAATAATCACCATCTGCCTGGGAATAACCGCATAGGCAATCAGCCCGAGTACCAGGAGGCAGAGCAGGAAAAACATGGAAACCAGCGCGAAAAGCCAGGACCAGCCCTCCCATTCCTCGTTCAGGACAAGGGAAATAGCATCGGACATTTCGGTCAGGTTGATTTCGTTTATATGCCCCTTCACCACCGAACCCCGGCCCTGGACAACCACCCCGCCTAAAGAGATGATATCTCCTTCTACCGAAGCCGTTTCCGTCAGGACCACCGAGTTTCCCAGGGCGACGACGCTCCCCTCCACGAAACCGCTTATGGTGATCTGTCCGCCAAAGGAGATGGCGTGCCTCACCCTGTCATCCTTTTCTATTACAAGCTCCCTCCCCAGCTTGTAAACGCTTCCGGCCTCCCCGTATGCCAGGGGGGCCAGGACAAGCGACAAGGTCACAAAAAATAAAAATGTGGCGATTTTTCTATTCACGGCCTCTCTCCCGCAAAAAAGTTATTTGTTACATTTATCATCTGAACTCCCCCGACGATTGAAGCATCACAGAAATCTCAGGAGCATAAAGCCGCCGATGAGGAGCAACATAAAGATCAGGGTAAACAAATTAAAATACTTTTCCAGTATTTTAGTTATCATTGCTCCATATAGCCGCAACAGCCCGGCCACGAGGAAAAAACGTCCGGCCCGTCCCAGAACGGAGGCGAAGATGAGTACCCCGAGGGGGATTTTGAAAAGGCCGGCGCCGATGGTTATAACCTTAAACGGAATCGGGGTAAAGGCGGCGGTTAAAACGGTCAGGAAGGCGTTTTCCTCATACTTGTTCCCGATCATTTCCATTCCCGCCTGGAGGCCATAAAACTCCACCACGGTCTTCCCTGCGGTTTCATAAAAGGTCCAGCCGATAAGGTAGCCCAGGAGCGCGCCGGACACGGAACCGATGGTGCAGATTGCCGCGCTTCTCAACCATCGCCTTTGATTACCCAGCACCATCGCAGTCAAAAGTACGTCCGGGGGGATGGGAAAAAAAGAACTCTCCGCAAAGGCGATGAAAAAAAGCGCCCAGGAGGCGCTTTTAGTCCCGGACCAGTGAATGGTCCAGTCATACAAGCGGCGCGTCAATATGGCAGGCTGTTTGAGTATCCCGGTAGTCACAAAATTTCCACTCC
>JAXMLI010000252.1:0-11255 GCA_034368785.1 Smithellaceae bacterium
TTCACTTAATGCGTTAGCTGCGGCACTGAGGGGGTCAATACCCCCAACACCTAGTGAACATCGTTTACGGCGTGGACTACCAGGGTATCTAATCCTGTTTGCTACCCACGCTCTCGCGTCTCAGCGTCAGTATAGGGCCAGAAAGTCGCCTTCGCCACCGGTGTTCCTCCTGATATCTACGAATTTCACCTCTACACCAGGAATTCCACTTTCCTCTCCCCTACTCTAGCCAAACAGTTTCAAATGCACTTCCTGGGTTAAGCCCAGGGCTTTCACATCTGACTTATCTGGCCGCCTACACGCTCTTTACGCCCAATAATTCCGAACAACGCTTGCACCCCCCGTATTACCGCGGCTGCTGGCACGGAGTTAGCCGGTGCTTCCTTTGGTGGTACCGTCAAACAAAAGGGTTATTAACCCCAATGTATTTCTTTCCACCCGACAGAGCTTTACGATCCGAAGACCTTCTTCACTCACGCGGCGTTGCTGCGTCAGGGTTTCCCCCATTGCGCAATATTCCTCACTGCTGCCTCCCGTAGGAGTCTGGACCGTGTCTCAGTTCCAGTGTGGCTGATCATCCTCTCAGATCAGCTAACCATCGTAGCCTTGGTAGGCCATTACCCTACCAACTAGCTAATGGTACGCGGACTCATCCTTCAGCGAGGGCTTGTGTCAGAGGCTCTCTTTGACTATCCCACCGCGGTGAAGATAGTATTATTCGGTATTAGCCCACCTTTCGGTGGGTTATTCCCAACTAAAGGGCAGATTATCCACGCGCTACTCACCCGTGCGCCACTTTACTCGTCTGCCGAAGCAAACTTTCTCGTTCGACTTGCATGTGTTAGGCACGCCGCCAGCGTTTGTTCTGAGCTAGGATCAAACTCTCCAGTTTTAATCCTAAAGAGATTTCTCTCTTGCTTTTCTTTTGTTTTTGAATTGAAAAGGACCCAAAAATCATTTACCCACTATTCAATTTCCAAAGAGCCTTATTTGTAACGAGCCGCCAGTTATACTCGATCTATTTTTCGCTGTCAAGTAATTTTTTAAGATTATTTATCAGCAGTGTGTCCGGCAGTGTGATGGGTATATACGCCTACTCCAAAAACTTGTCAAGCTCATTTTGCTAACAGCTCATTTTGCTAACAGAGGCAAGAGCTCCGACAGACAAGTCCCTTCTTCATATACTCGCGCCGCGTAAAAGTTGTTCTTGTCAATAAGATCAATTATTTGCCGTCCAACATCGATAAAGGGAGTTATTAACAGCGCCAGTTAATAGGGGGCTTGATTAAATATATAAAGCGTCAAACTCCACAATCCATGTCCATTCTTGACTTGACTTTCACTTCATCGGTATATATGGATGCCTCCAGGCGGTATCGATCAATACTGGCTGGGAAAAGGGTTGAAACCTGTTCCAATCACTCGAGAATTGTACGCAATCATCCGACAAGGAGGTAATTACATGGCTCTGCTGATCGGAGGTTTCATCGCCTCTATCCTGGGGTTGGTTGGTCTCATAGAATGGCGCCATGACTTCATTGTGATCCTGAAGGGTGCGATTCCCGTTATGCTGCTTGCGGGTGGAGTGCTGGCGGTATATATCGGATTTGACGATATGCAGGAAAAGATGCGTGACGAAAGGGAAAGACACGCCGGCGAGTTGGAGAAGACCAAGGAAGAGATAGAAATGGTGAAGGCCCAGACCGAGCAATGCCGGGAGGAACTGAATAGACTCCGAGAGGAGAAGAGCAGGAGGGAGCAGTAGATTTACCAGTTGTTCCGCATTCTGAAGGCAACCAGGCATCTTACCAAAGGCCGGGGATCTGATCCCCGGCCTTTGCAGTGAAATGGGGAAGGGACATGACAGCAGATAACTGTCAATTCCCTCGCGATCATCAATTTTTATAAGTAATCCAATAAAGGAATATAAATGGAGTATTTCTTCAAACCCCAGGCAGTTGCGGTAGTAGGCGCCACGCCAAACCAGTATAAGGGGGGGTATGCCATCCTGAAAAACCTTATGATCGGGTTCAGGGGGCAGATATATCCCGTCAATCCGAACTACCGGGAAATAGAGGGACTGCCCTGCTACCGATCGGTTGTCGACATCCCCGCAAAGGTTGATCTGGTAATCATTTTCGTGCCCGCTCAGCTGGTAATAGCAGCCCTGGAGGACTGTGCGGCCAAAGGGGTCCCGGGGGTAATTATCGAATCGAGCGGTTTTGCGGAGACCGGGGCGGAAGGGAAAAAACTCCAGGAACAGTTGGCCAGGATCGCCGCCCGCACTGGTGTCAGGATCTGGGGACCCAACTGTATGGGAATCGTCGATGCGGTCCACGGCCAGGCCTTCTCTTTCATGGCGCCCCAATTCCTGGAAGGAGGACTGACCCCCGGCAAGGTATCCATGATCGTCCAGAGCGGCATGCTTTCCGCCGGATTTCTGGTGGATATTATGAGCCACGGGATCATGGGTATCAGCAAGGCCTGTTCCATCGGCAACAAAGTGGATGTGAACGAAAATGACCTCCTGGCATATCTAATGAATGATCCGGACACGGAGGTCATTGCCCTTTATCTGGAATCTTTCTCCGACGGTCGCAGGTTCATCGAATTATGCCGCCAAAGCCCCAAGCCCATCGTACTCCTGAAAGGGGGTAAAAGCGCCGGAGGCGCTCGGGCGGCCATGAGCCATACGGCCAGTCTGGCGGGAAACTATTCCCTCATCAGGGACATTCTCGCCCAGGCCCACGTGGTGGAGGCCCGGGAATTCAAACAGATGATGGATATCAGCCGCTCCCTTTGCCGGTCCTCCCGATCGGAAGAACCTAAAAATGGACAGGGCGTAGCCATCCTGGCCTTCAGTGGCGGGGCGGGCATTCTATCCTCCGATTTTCTCGACGAATTCCATGTCCCCGTAGCGGAACTTTCACCCCCGACCCGGGAAGCACTGGGAAAACTCTTTCCCGCCTGGATGCCCGTGGCCAACCCGGTGGATCTCTGGCCGGCCATAGAAAAACTGGGGGCGGAATTTGATGTATATTCCGAGGCGCTCAAGGCCGTAATGGCCGACAATAAGGTCTCTGCCGTGTTCATCCATGCCGTCGCCGGCGCTTTCAGAATTAAATTCGACATGGAAGCGATAGCCAAACTGGGGTCCATCTATGGGAAACCCGTTTTCATCTGGGTAATGGGGAAAAGGGATGAGGTTTTCGCCTTCCAGCAGGAGGCATCCCGCTTTGGTCTCCTCGCCTTTCAGGATCTATACCGCGCAGTGGAATGCCTGGCCGTGCGTCTCCATTACCGGCCATACTCCCCCCTTGATTCTACAGGGGCAGGGTTAATGCCATCCCTGTCCAGGGAATCCGAAGGTCTGCTGATGAACGCCTCGGCGCCCTTGGATGAATACGTAAGCAAGAGGATACTGGGTGAGATAGGGATACCGACGGTGGAGGAAAAGATAATCCCTGAGGCAACCGCGCTGGAGCAGTCCGTCGAGCAATTCGGGTTCCCCCAGGTAATGAAGGGGATCAAACCGGAACTGATTCATAAGACGGAACATGGTCTGGTGATGATGAACCTGGACAGCGGCATAAAGGGATGCCGGGCATATCGAAGCCTGATGGATAAAATGGGCGGCGGCGGCCAGGTGTTGATGCAGAGACAACTTGAGGGAAAACTGGAACTGATTGCGGGCTACTTACGGGATCCTCAGTTTGGCCCCTGCGTGATGCTCGGTCTGGGGGGAATTATGACGGAGGTGCTGGCCGATCGGGTCTTTTCCACCGCGCCTCTGAATGATACGGAGGCCCTGGCTATGATTGGGCGCCTTAAGGCCCAGAAGCTCCTGGACGGCTTCCGCGGTTCCCCGCCCGTGAACAGGGATGATCTCATCGGGATACTCATGGCCCTGGGCAATTTGGGCCATCGCTACCCACGGATAAAAGAGATCGATATCAACCCCCTCATAGTATCCGAAGGCAGGCCCATCGCCGTGGATGCGTCGATCATTCTGGAACAGTAACTACGGCAGGTGTTTAGGCTGAAGGATACAAAACATCTTCATCAAAAACCTTCAGCCTTTGGCCTTCAGGCTTTCCCCCCTGAACAGATCGAGGAAAAGCAGGACCGCCCCCACAGAAATGGCCGAATCGGCCACATTGAAGGCCGGCCAGTGGTAGGTCCCCAGGTATACATCCAGGAAGTCCACCACCTCGCCAAAGCGAATCCGGTCAATCAGATTCCCTCCTCCGCCGGCCAGGATAAGCGCCAGGGCAATCGTTGGTCTGGCGGCGTAGATCCTGCTGTGCCAGAAATAGAACAAAACCAGAATCATCACGAGGACCGTAACGATGATGAAGAAAGAGCGCCGGAACAATTCCGGCGTATCGGCCAGCAACCCGAAGGCCGCGCCCGGATTCCGGACATGGACAAGGTTGATAAACCCTTCTACGAGTACCCTCGTTTCATGAAGCATGAGATTTGCCAAAACCAGGGATTTGGTAATCTGATCGAGGACGACAATCACCAGCACCGTGAACGCAAAGGTGGCATATGCCCGCATCTGTGCTTCCATCTCCTTCAATTATTCCTCAAGAGGCAACAACATTGAAACAACGGGGGCAGATATCGGGATACTGCGCATCGTCTGGCGACATTTCCTCGCTGTATATCCAGCAGCGGGGACATTTCTTACCGGCCGCCTTCCGCACTCCGACCAGGAGCCCGTCAATTTCGGAACTCACATAGGCCTCGGCCAATTCCTCAGCCGGTACGAGATCCACCCGGGAAACAATGAGGATGGTCCGCAGGATGTCCAAGGAATCTCCCAGGATGAGGCGAAGTTCTTCCGGGAGAGCAATGAGCACATGGGCATCAAGGGAATGACCGATAAGTTTCTCCTTCCGCGCCCCCTCGACCGCCTTGGAAATCTCGCCTCGAACATTGAGCAGGTTCTTCCACCGTTCCGCCAGCGAGGCATCCTGCAGGCGGGGATCAACCTCGGGCAGAGAGGATAGATGCACACTTGAGGGCCTGCCCGCGCAGGCAGGCAGTGCCTTCCATATCTCTTCCATGGTAAAGGTCATGACCGGCGCCAAAAGACGGGTGATGTTCTCGAGAATAGTATACATGGCGCTCTGGGCGCTCCGGCGCTCCCGTGACAGGGCATTGGAGGTGTAAAGACGATCTTTGAGGATATCCAGATACAGCGCGCTCAGATCGACGGAGCAGAAATTATGGATCGTGTGGTAGACCACGTGGAACTGGTACTGATCATAGGCATCCCTGACCCGGCGAATGACCTCCTGCAGCCTGTGCATTGCCCACCGGTCCATTTCCTCCATCTCCCCGACAGGCACAAGATGGGTTTCCACCTCGAAGTCATAGAGGTTCCCCAGAATAAAGCGGCCCGTGTTGCGGATCCTGCGATAGCCCTCTACCAATCTACTCAGAATCTCATTTGATATTCTGATGTCATCGGTATAATCCTCGGAGGCAACCCAAAGCCTGAGGATTTCCGCTCCGTGGGAGGCAATAATCTGCTCCGGTTCGATCACGTTTCCCGAGGACTTGGACATTTTCTTGCCTTCGCCATCTACCACGAAACCGTGGGTAAGAACGCTCTTGTAGGGAGCCCGTCCCCTGGTGCCGACAGATTCCAGGAGGGATGAATGGAACCAGCCCCGATGCTGATCGCTCCCCTCAAGATACAAGTCAGCGGGCGAACGGAGACCAGCCCACTTTTCCAGAACTGCCGCGTGACTCACTCCGGAATCGAACCACACATCGAGGATATTCATTTCCTTGGAAAACTCCCCGGCGCCGCAGGATGGACAGGTCATACCTGCCGGAAGCAACCCCCGCGCCTCTCGCTCGAACCAGGCATCCGCCCCCTCGACATTGACGATCCCCACTACATGGGCCATTATTTCCGGGGACATGACCTCCCCCTGACACCTTTGGCAATAGAACATGACGATGGGAACACCCCAGGATCTCTGACGGGAGATACACCAGTCGGGTCTTTTCTCAATCATCCCGAAGATTCGGTCCCTTCCCCAGGCCGGTATCCATCTCACGGAGTCGATGGCCTTGAGGGCCTTGTCCCGAAGACCGTTTCTTTCCATCGAGATGAACCACTGCTCGGTGGATCGGAAGATAATGGGGCTTTTGCAACGCCAGCAGTGGGGGTAGGAATGTCTCATCTCGCGATGACCCAGGAGGGCGCCCACTTCCCTCAGCTTATCGATGATCCCCTGATTGGCGTCAAACACAAACTGACCGGCAAAACCCGTTACCTCCTCGGTGAATCTCCCATGGTCATCAACGGGGGCATAGTTATCCAGGCCATATTTCATCCCGATCTCATAATCTTCCTGTCCATGGCCCGGCGCGATATGGACACACCCGGTGCCGGCCTCAAGGGTTACGAAGGGCGCCAGAATCAGGATGCTGGTCCGGTCGAAAAGGGGGTGGGCGCACTTGATCCCTTCTACAATCCTGCCCTGAAACTCATTTATTACCTCCCCGTCCGTTTCTTTATACCCCCAGGCGGCAAGACAGTCCCCAAGGAGATCCTTGGCCAGGATCAAGACCTCGCCGTTCAGCCGGATGGCCAGGTAGGTGAAATCCGGGTGAAACGCGATGGCGAGGTTTGCCGGTATCGTCCAGGGAGTCGTGGTCCAGATCACCACGCTGACCTTTTCTTCCGCCAGGTCTCCCCCTAAGGCGTTCAGGCCGGACAGGACGGGAAATTTCACATAGATCGAGGGGGTGCTGTGGTCGGCATATTCCACCTCCGCCTCCGCGAGCGCCGTTTTACAGGAGGCGCACCAATAGACAGGCTTCTTTCCCTTGTAGACATCTCCGCTCATCAGGAGCTTGCCGAATTCCTCAATTGTTGTCGCCTCATAATCGTAAGACATGGTCAGATAGGGATCTTCCCACTGGGCGAATACCCCCAGTCGTTTGAATTGCTCCCGCTGGATGGAGACGAACTTCTCCGCGTAGGCGCGGCAGTAACGCCTTCTTTCCACCTGGGTCAGCTGATTCTTACGGTCCCCCAGCTCCTTATCGACCTGATGCTCGATCGGGAGTCCATGACAATCCCATCCCGGCACATAGATGGAATCGCAGCCGGCCATATTCCTGGCCTTTATCACCATGTCCTTGATGATCTTATTGAGCGCCGTTCCGAGATGAATATTTCCGTTCGCATAGGGGGGGCCATCGTGAAGGATAAAGAGGGGTCGCCCCAGGGAGTTGCGCCTGATCTGTTCATATATGCCGACCTGCTCCCATTCACTGAGCAACTCCGGTTCCCGCTGGGAAAGGTTTGCCTTCATGGGAAAGTCGGTTCTGGGAAGATTCAATGTTGTCTTGTAGTCCATTAAGGGTACTCCTGTTTTCCGTTGCGTTAATAGGGTTCAGCCCATACCACACAGTAAGCGCCGGTATCAAGCGAAAGTCCTTCATCGCTGTGATTTATCAATTGACTATGACTAATCGGTGATTTATAAGAACATGTGAAAAGGATGCTTGATATCCGGCAGTATCCGCTCCCTATCAATAATTAACCGGTCCGTACCGATGCCCAAAGCGCAAGGTCTGCCGGAAGAATAATCAGCTATTTCAGGTTTTTAAATAACGTCTACTCAAGGTATCAGGAAAGGAGTTTCAGGATGAGAATGCGGCTACATGGCAGTATTTTGGTGGTGGCGCTGTTTTTAGTCAGCGTCGTTTTCCTGTCCGGCTGTCCGAAAAAGACCCTTGTTCATGAAGAAGCCCTGAAGGCCACGGAAAGACCTGCGGCTGCAGAGCAAAAGACAGCGGTTCAGGAGCAGAAAGTGGAAGCTCCTAAACAGCAGGCCGCGGTTTCACCGCCGCCTGAAAGCCCTGCTCAGCAGGACAGGGATCGCCTGGCAAGGGAACAGGCGGAGAGAGAGAAATTTCTGAGGGAGCAGGCGGAAAGAGAGAGACTCCTGCGGGAGCAGCAGTTAAAAGAACAGGCCCTGAAGGAGCAGGCCCTGAAGGAAAAGTTGGAGAAGGAACGGACATTGAGGGAGCAACCGCAAACCGCCAAAATTGCCCCGGAAGAGAAGGGCGTGGTTGCGAGGGCTCCGGCCCTTCGCGAGAAGGTAGAGCTGGCGAATGTCCTTTTTGACTTCGACAAGCATAGCATAAGGTCCGACGCGAAGGAAATACTGAGACATCACGCGGAATGGCTGCTCAAACAGAAAAATGCCAAGCTGGTAATTGAAGGCCATTGCGATGAACGGGGCACCAATGAATACAACCTCGCCCTGGGAGAAAGAAGGGCGCAGGAAGTGGCCAAGTTCCTTATCTCACAGGGTATCGATAAAACAAGAATCAAGACCATCAGCTATGGTGAGGAGATGCCTCTCGACCCGGCTCATAATGAACAGGCCTGGGCAATAAACCGCAGGGCTTCATTTATCGCCGAATAGCCAAAGTTTTTGATCCTTTATCCAGTTCCTCGTGATTCAGGTCCGGAACAAGAAATTTATGCTGATCAGGATCATCAAAATGCGCGGCAGCAGTTCCCCAACTTCATTCAAGGCTCTTTTTATGCTATGCGCAACCATGATTGTTCTCGCGGGCTGCGCAACCACGGAGGACCTCAGCAGGTCTTATGGGGTCCTCAGTGAGAGACTGGCCACCGCGGAAAAGAGATTGGCAGTCCTCATCAGCCAGCAAACGGCGGATCTGAGGCAGGACAGTCAATCTGAATATGCCAGCCTTAGAAAGGAACTCCGGGATTTACGGGTTCAAAATCTGGAGGATATAGAACTAAACAGACGGGCGATCACGACCGCCGCCACCATTGTGGACCTGGCGCGGCTGGAAGACAAGACCCGTCATCTCCTGGACAGTCTTGAAGCAAGGGCCAGCGCGGGTCAGGCGGAAAATCGGGCGCTTATTCAAAAGGGGGAAAGCGAGATCGAGAAGGTCGGCCGTGAGCTTGTGGTCACCAAATCCGTAGGCGCCGAGATAGTAAGCGATATAACCGAGCTCAGAGAAAAACTGCTCCAGATCAATGGCCTGATGGAAGACCTCCAGAGAAATCAAGCCATAATCCAAAGAGATCAGGGGATCATACAAAATGTCCTTGCCGGCAGGATTGAGGCAGAAAAAAGGTTGACCGGTGAATACGGGGCCCTCTCGGTAAAAATCAATCAGATCGCCAGTTCTCTCGAATTCATTGCCAAATACCTTGATCTGGAGAAAAAGGAACCTGACCCCGCCAGGAATATCCGACAGTATCCCCCGGGGGGCAATCAATTGCCCCCCGGAGGGAGATCAAACGAGAATATTCCTGTCGAGTCCCTTTATGAACAGGCTTATAATGCCTTCAAAGGGGGCAGGTATGACAAGGCAAGGCACGAATTCCAGGAACTGTTGAAGAGATTTCCTCGCGGGGAATTATCCGAAAATGCCCAATTCTGGATAGCGGAATCTTTTTTCTTCGAGAAACAGTATGAAAGGGCTATTGTTGAGTATGCGAAGGTAATTGAGGAGCATGAAGCGGGCGATAGACGCCCGCATGCGCTTCTTAAACAGGGACTCTCATACCTGGCGCTTGGGGATAAAACGATGGCAAAGATAATCTTTCAAAAGATACTGGAGGACCATCCACATTCCACCCAGGCTCGGATCGCGAGAAACAGGCTG
This sequence comes from Smithellaceae bacterium, assembly GCA_034368785.1. Lineage (GTDB taxonomy): Bacteria > Desulfobacterota > Syntrophia > Syntrophales > CAMTWB01 > CAMTWB01. Next base: position 9,691 of record JAXMLI010000252.1, read on the forward strand.
ACCGAAACAAATTGAACTGAGAAAGGAGATACCATGTTAAAGAAGCAAAGGATGACGAGCGTCCTTCTCCTTGTTCTTATCTTAATGATGCTGTCGATTACACCCGGCTGTACCAGAAGGACAGTCTCACAGGGGGAAACACTGACCGGACAAAAGGCAGTGCAGGTGGCGGACCAGGCCCGGGAAACTTCGAAGAGTCAGCAACCGGCACGGGCAGAGGACTCCCAGAGAACAACACTCCAGGAAGGATCCACCCGGACACCTGCCGCCGCCCGGCAGGAAACAACGAAGATTGAACCAGCATCTCAGGCAATAAAAGAGGAACCCATCACGGAAACTGCCAAATCTCCGGCGTCGATAGCCCTCAGTAATTTGCAGTTCGAATTCGACAAGCATAACCTGAGCGATGACGCAAGGGAAATACTCAAAGGACACGCAATACTTATCCTGAAAAACACCGATTTTAGCCTTACCATAGAAGGTCATTGCGACGAGCGGGGATCAAATGAATATAATCTGGCCCTGGGTGAGAGACGCGCGGTGGAAGCGATGAAGTACCTGGTGGCGCTTGGGGTTAATGAAAAGAAGATCAGCACCGTCAGTTATGGCGAAGAGCTTCCGCTGGATCCCCGCAGCAACGAAGAGGCCTGGGCAAAGAATCGCCGGGCCCAATTTTACCTGACCATTAAGTAGGCTTGAGGATATCCTGGTGAGGGGAGTATCTATCAGAAATACTTTTTTCGCATTCCTGTGCGCCGGCCTGCTCTTCATCAGCGGTTGCGCAACCAGGAGTGATTATTCCATGCTGCAGAAGGATTCGTTAAAACCGACTGACGTCCAGAGCGCCCAGGAAAACAAGATCCAGGGATTGGCCGAAGATGTATCTTCTCTGAAACAGGATCTGGGGAAAAACAGCGAAACCATCGGCGATCTGAGGAAAGTTCAGGCGGATATGGGCGCCTCGCTGACGGATCTGCGGGACCAGCTCCATCAGATCAGAGGCAGCATGGAAGTGCTTCGCAAGGAAATCCCCGCAGCAACGGTACGCAGCAGCCGCCGTGAGGAAGAGATAAAGGAATTAAGGGACCGACTGGAAAATGTCTCATTTAAAATAAGTTTCATCGAAAATTTCATTGGCGTCGGCAAGAAACCAGAGACCGCCGAACCGGCGGAAAAAGGGAAAACCCCCACGGTCACCACAGGTAAGGACACGCCGCCCAAGGGCGGCCGGACGGATAAGGAGTCGGCATACGCGGCTGCCTTTGAGATATTCAAGGAAGGAAAATACGAACGGGCAAGACTGGATTTTCAGAACTTCCTAAAACAGTTCCCGGACAGTGAATATTCAGACAACGCCCAGTTCTGGATCGCGGAAAGCTTCTATTTCGAAAACAGGTTCGACAAGGCCATCCCCGAATACGAAAAAGTAATTAAGAACTATCCGGAGGGGAACAAGGTTTCGCATGCCCTGTTAAAGCTGGGCATTTCCTATGCGAATATTGGTGACAGGGTCAAGGCCAGGGCAACTCTTCAGCAGGTGATCAAAGACTTCCCCAATACCAGCC
>JAXMLI010000253.1:0-4288 GCA_034368785.1 Smithellaceae bacterium
TGACTTTTTTCGAAGTCGTCAAACCTGAACCACCAAGGGCATTTTGGGTGACATGGTGAAGATGTTTTATGTTCTTCAGCCTAAACGCCTGAGCAGTTACCTAAGGAAAAGGCAATGCGGATCGGATCTTTTCAAATATCCCTGCAGGAACTGGCCGGTTCTTTCGGCGGCTTCGGGATCATCTTTCCCCTGGCCATCGGCTACATCATGGTCTGCGGGCTTGATCCCGCGGGTGTCTTTGTAATGCTCGGCCTGACAAATCTGATCTTTGGCCTTTATTACCGTCTGCCACTCCCCCTGGAGCCCATGAAGGTATTGGCCGTGATGGCCATTGCCCAGGCATGGTCTCCCTCGCTGGTCTATGCCTCCGGTTTCGCCATGGGTCTCGTCTGGTTATTGTTTTCCCTGACGCGCGCCATAGACTTGCTCCGGCGGATAACCCCGGACTCGGTGGTGAGGGGTGTTCAGCTGGCCCTCGGGATCCTCCTGTTCATCCAGGCAGTTAAGATGCTTTCGGGCGGGTGGATACTCGGGGGAGTTTCGGTCGTTCTGATCCTGCTGTTGAGGAAAAGCCGTCATATCCCGGGCGCCCTGGCGCTGCTGGTTCTGGGTCTTTTCATCATCTACTTCCAGGGGCATTTTCCGGCGATATACGCCCCCGGTTTTTTCATGCCATCAGTAACTTCTTTTAAGATCAAGGAGGCCTGGGACTCACTCCTGCTGGGAGGTTTTGCCCAGATCCCCCTGACGGTGACCAACGCAGTGATTGCCACGGCCGGCATGATCAGAACCTACTGGCCCGAACGATCCGACGTCTCGGAACGGAAACTGGCACTGAATCACGGGATCATGAACCTGGCAGCCCCCTTTTTCGGGGGGATGCCCATGTGCCACGGGGCGGGAAGCCTCGCCGGGAAGTATTATTTCGGCGCCCGCACCGGTGCCGCAAGCATCATGGAGGGATTGATCGAGATTGCCCTAGGCCTCTTTCTGGCTGCCTCCCTGGTGGGGGTATTCCGTTATTTCCCGCCGGCGATTCTGGGGGGGATGCTCCTTTTCATCAGTATCGAACTGGCCAAATTCGCCCGGGGAAGCTATCGGGCGGGCGAAATTACCCCCTTGATGGTCACAACCCTTCTCGCCGTTACGGTCAACATGGCGGCGGGTTTTCTCGCGGGTTTATTAACCCACTACCTCTGGCGATTATACGTAAGCAGAAATAAACATGCTCGAGAACTTCCACAGGAGGAATAATGCAGACGGACTATTGGCGTATCTACTATGAGGGAATGGTTGCTGAACGCAGTGACAAAATTCGCGAGGAAATTGAAATTCAGTCGACAGGTGTTAATATCCATCTTGACGTTTATCAAAACCCCGATTCTGACGCGCCCGTCGTAATCTTCAATCATGGCGCGGCCGGCTATTGTCGTCTTTTTGTGCCGTTGGCGCTTTCCTTCTACGAGCGCGGCTATACTGTTGTGTTACCTGACCAGCGCGGTCAGGGGCTGTCGGGCGGCAGGAGGGGCGATTACAGCATTTCGGAATGCGTTCAGAACATCGTCGACGTTGCCCATTGGGCAAAAAATCGGTTTTGCACTCCGCTGTTCATGGCTGGCGGGAGCGTCGGAGGCGCACTTACTTATTATGCAGCGGCGGCTGGTGCGCCTGCAAACGCGATTGCCTGTCTCAATCTATTTGATTTTGGAAATGGCATAGACGGGATAAGGATTTCTCGTGTTGCCTTCCTGGCTCGTTACACTGCCATCGTTAAAATGTTCAAGGCAGGGATGGCACTATTGAAGCCATTGCATGGGTTGCGTATCCCATTTAACTGGCTGGGGGCTTTTGATAAGTTGATGGATGAGCGTGATGCAGAGTTTCAATCTCAGTGGGATGCCGATCCCATTCCGCCTCGCCTCGTGAGCCTTCGTTCGCTTGCAAGTAATATGACCGCCGCACCCGCTATTTCTTTCGAGGAGAATCCTGTCCCTGTATTGGTGATTAACCAAAGCCTGGACAAAATGGTAGATATGGGTGTGACCAGGCACAACTACGAGCGGTTAAGGATGCCAAAACGCTACCTTGAAGTGCCTTTTGGTCATTGGTCAAGCCAACCAGAATTTTGGGAAACTATAGTACAATCTTGCGATGAATGGTTCAGCGAGTATTTACTGCCGATTAAGTCGGAAGGATAATGGCCGATGAATACCGCCCTGCAAACGTGCAGGAGAGAGCGGGGATCATTCCTCTATTTAGCAGGTGGCGGTTGCCTGAGGGGCAATTCCAGGCGGATAGTTTTCTGGCCGAACATATTGCTCCGACTTACAAACCATTATCAAGCTAAAGGCTGGCGGCCAAACCCCTGTCCCGGAGATATTCCTTAACCTGGCGAATCCGGAAGGTCCGGAAGTGGAAAACAGAGGCCGCCAGGAGGATCGAGGCGCCGCCCTTTACGACCGCCTCGTAGAAATGTTCAAGTTGACCGGCCCCGCCGGAGGCGACGACAGGAACGGTCACCACCGCGGCGATGGCCTTCGTGAATTCCAGGTCGTATCCGGCCAGGGTGCCATCGCCGTCCATGCTTGTCGGTAAAACCACGCCAGCCCCTAATTCCTGACATTGCCGCGCCCAGGAAATGGCGTCTTTTCCCATGGGCTTTGTTCCCCCGGCAACGACCAGCTCGAATCCCGAGGGCAGGGCCGGATTGCGCCTCGCGTCAATGGCAATGGTAATTTTTTCCGAGCCAAATATCATTGCCGCCTCTTTGATCAGTTCAGGATGGTAAACGGCGGCGCTGTTCATGGAAACCTTGCTTGCCCCGGCCCCAAGGACCTGTTCGATATCTTTCAAACTATTGATTCCGCCCCCAACGGTCAGGGGAATATTGATGACGGCGGCGACGCCTTTTACCCAGGCGAGACGGGTCTGGCGGTTTTCCAGCGTCGCGGCGATATCGAGCATGGCCAGCTCATCGGCCCCTTCCTTTTCGTAAAAAGCGGCATTTTCCACCGGATCGCCCGCATCGCGGATATCGACAAAGTGTACCCCCTTGACGACGCGTCCTTCCTTCATATCCAGACAGGGCATAATCTTAATCTGTTCCATCGGTTATTATCCTTTCGCTGGTGGTTTTTCGCGTTTAGTTCAGGCCGCGTCCCAGATATACGAGAAAAAGGCCGGTGACAATGGCAATGAAACCGAACAATCTTAAAGTGGAATCAGGTAGTTCGTGTATTTTTATCATGTACAACTTGAGCTTATCCGGGGCGGCAAAGTATGGCAGGCCTTCCAGGACGAAGACCAGGCCCAGGACACAGAGAAAGTAATCCATCAATCATTCCTCACGGGTATTTTGGCGTGACCTCCCGATTCCAGGGATTTTGCCTCATTCCAAAACCCGTTCATATCCTCGAGGGAGGCATCCTGAAGGGTCTTGCCCTGGCCCGTGATTTTTCCCTCAATATAACCGAACCTGCTGATGAACCTCTCGGTAGCCTCTTTCAGGGCGACTTCCGCTTCCACGCCTGTGATGCGGCAGAGGTTCATGACGGAGAAGATCAGGTCGCCGGCCTCATGCCCCAGACGCTCAGGCTTACCCGATTTGAGGGCCTCCTTGAATTCGTCTAATTCTTCTTCAATCTTCTCCAGGACCTCCGTGGCGTTTTGCCAGTCGAAACCCACCAGGGCGGCCTTTTCCGTAATTCTCTGGGCGCGGCTGAGAGCCGGCTGGGATCTGGGGAGCCTTTCAAAGAAACCTGTGTCCTTGCCGTTGCGGTTTTCAACTTCGTTTTTAATCCTCACCCAGTTGGACTTGACCTCCGCCACGGAGCTGATCGAAAGAGAGGCGAAAACATGGGGGTGACGCCGGATCATTTTAGCGGATATATCGGCGATAACCTCCATGATGTCATATTGACCATCCTCTCTGGCAATATCGGCGATGAAAAGGATCTGATAGAGGAGGTCTCCCAGTTCTTCCCTGATGGACGAGACGGAATTCTCCGCCACCGCGTCGGCCACCTCATAGGCCTCTTCCAGGAGGTATTTGGCGATGTCCTCTTTCGTCTGCTCCCGATCCCAGGGACAGCCCCCGGGGGATCTCAGTTTCTCAAGAATTTCCTGAAGGCGGACAAACTCCCTGCCCGCGTCCGATTTATCAGTCATATTTCACTTCCAAAGTCATCCCGCCCGTCTGCGATGGAGGACTCCATACCATGAAAGGAGGGACGTGACAAGCCGGATGCCGGGCAACTTGAGTTTGTCCCGCATCCGTGCTACTAGTCGC
>JAXMLI010000254.1:0-3601 GCA_034368785.1 Smithellaceae bacterium
TGCCGGCGCCCGCATTGGCCTCAATCAGGCTCGTCCCCTCGAGGGGAATATTGAGGGGATCGAAATTAGTCGTCACATCTTATCCTTAGATTGCTTGACATCTCGCCGAATACCGCGAGAGATACCCGGGCGAATTCACCGTCAATCGGGTTTTTTCTCCCGAAGCATTGCCGAAAGTAGGGATCGTCCCCCTCGCCCGGATAGTCATCATCGCCGAACCATTTCGCCCGCGCGGCCTCCAGTGCCGCCTGCGGGGACTCTTTTCCGGAGATTACCGAATTGGCATAGGTAAAGGACAACTGCCCGAATAACTTCAGGGGAGACCTCAGCCCTTCCCGGTACCATGCCAGCAGTCCCCGCAGGATAGTTTCCGGATCGCCCAGGGGCGTATATTCCCAGACCCGATCCCGATTAACCAGGATGGTCTTGCGCGCAAGGCCACTCATGCCACTTTTTCCTTCCTCTTCCGGGAGGGAGGCATTCATGATTACATGCCAGACCCATGTGCCGAGCAGGTCCCTGCCTTTGGTTTTTCCAAAAACATGCTTCAGGCAAAAAGACTCATGCAGATTGTCCAGTTCACCGCGAATCAGGAACCCTTCCCGCAGAAGGTTTACACTTAGCGGCGGGCAGTTCGGGTTTTTCAGATAGAATCTCAACCGCCGGACAAAATCTTCCACCTCCCGCCGACGGCGATGGTATTCCACCTCTCCCATCGTGCCCTGAGGAAGAAGACCCGTGGCCCTGATGAACGGAAAACCCTCCTGACCGCCTTCCTCCTCGGAGGCAAGCATCAATTCCATGATCCGCTGATCTGTCTGATAGCGGTCAAGTCCGGCCAGTTCGAAACTCTCCTTGCCCGTTATGACCCCCTCAGAATCCCCCAGATATATCCCGAGTCTCTTTTGCAGGAAGTACTTGACAGGATTCCGGAAAAACCGGGCGAACTCGTCAATTGTTACCGTGGCATTCTCCGCTGGGGGAAAAGACAGTTCCCCTTCGATAAAATCAAAGTCCTCTCTCAGATCCGCCGTGAGGGCGCGCGCGGCCTGACAATTCTCCCTGGAATAGCTGAACATCCCGGGTATTTTTGGCCGGCCGTCACCGGCGTCAGTCTGGAAATACGAAGGATGATATGCCTGGAGGGGATGTTTGGTCACCATCCAATCCCCGGTGCCATCCCCGCCAGTCACCCGGGACTCGATTTGGGGAATAAAACCCTGGTCAATGTAATCCAGGAGTTCCGAAACCACTGCGGAGGGGGGAATCACGCTGTTATCCTCGGCGCTTTGGCCGACATAGCTCAGGTAAAGACTATCCCTGGCGCTGATGATGGCCTCTAAAAAGAGATAACGGTCTTCATTTCTCCGGGAAGGGTCCCCTGGTTTTGGTTTTTGGGCGGTCAAATCAAAGCCGAAGCGGGGGGACTGACCGGGAAATGCCGCGTAATTCAGTCCCAGCAGACAGATAACCCGAAAAGGGATGCCGCGCGCAGGGAGAAAACTGCTGAAGGTAAGTCCTCCCGTGAAAAACCCGAAACCCGGCCCCTCGGACAGAGATTTTTCCAGGTGGTACATCAGGGCGGCAAAGTCCAACGACCGGTGGAAGGAGGTCTCCTTTTCCGTCAAGGCAAGCCCTCTTATCACCTTCCTTAAATAGCTCAACTCGTCATGATCTTCCTCAGTCCTCACCCGAAAGATGTCAAGGAGGTCAAGCAGGACCTCCGACCACGCGGACAGAGTTTTTTCCTGTTCCATCCCGCTTGTTTTCCGGAAAAGAACATCGAGGAATTCGGCCAGTTTACCCACGGTTGCCGCCCTGTCTCCTTCAATCCAATCGCAGGGCAGAATCCCCTGGAAAAGCTGTTTCTCATCGCCCATCAGGGCGTATCCCAAGAGCAACCTGTCCAAACCGGCCTGCCAGGTATTCTCGTAAATGGGCGGCAATCCAAGGTCCCCCTTGTTCTTGCCATCCTTCCCCCATTGGATCCTGGTTTGTATTACCCAGCGCCGGATGTCTTCCACCTCCTCCTCCGTCAGGTCGAATCTTTCCCGTATCGGCAAAGCCTCCAGCAGCTCAAAACAGCCTGAGGCCTCGTACCGCCCGCCCGCGAGCGTCAGGATTTTCATCAAATAACTGGCGAGGAGGCCATCCGCATGGGGCCTTCGACCGGCAATGGCATAAGGGATCCTTCCGGCCTCCCCCGCCTCGCCCGGGTGGTCCGGGGGCGAAGAGAATACGGCTTCGATCAGGGGGGCATAGGCATCTATATCACTGGTCACGACGAGGATATCCTTTGGCTTCAGACCATCGATCTGTTCCAGAAGACTGAGCAGCCTGTCTTGCAATACCTCTATTTCCCGGAGTGGACTGTGGCAGGAATGGACCTGAAGGGAATAATCGGCCTCCCCTATTACGGTCTTGGCCGCGCCATCCTTTCCTCTATCCCTTAAGTGATAGATGTCCTGTTGGATGCACTCAAGCAGGTTCCCGGCGCCGGGGTCCTCCGAGAGATCATAAAAATCGGCATCGAGCCCCATTAAGGAGGCAAAGAACTCCCGGGCGGTCTGGCCGAGGGAGGCAAGCAGCCTGTTTCCCTGTTCAAGATGTAAATCGGCGACCTCAACGTCCATCCCCGGCCGTCTCTCCCTGATGATGTTCAGCTTGCGTCCTATCTCCCGCTCTGAGAGGATATCGCCCCAATATTGGGCAGAGGGATTGACAAAAAAGAGACTGACATCGAGATACGAAGAAAGTCCGAGCAATATATCCAGATAAAATTCCGGCAGGGAGGTGATATTAACCAGGGATAATCGGCCGGGGAGGTTAAAAAAATCGGGGCCGTTTTCCTTCAGCAGCCGGGAGAAGGCGACCCGGGACGAGAGGGGACTGTTCTTCTCCCCCGGCGGAAAAAGATCCCGCCAGAGCCTGGCCTGCCAGTCTCCCTCGCCGGCGCCTCTTTCAGACCCCTCCCATGACCGGATGATCTCCGGCCTGAACAATAGATATTTATCAAAAGTGGCCGCGAGGCGCTCCGCCAGTTGCAGAGGCTTAAGCCAGGATGGGCGGGATCGTTCGTGTGTCGCCCCTGCCGGATTCCGCGTACCCGGCGAGAATCCGCCCAGATAGCCTTTAAGTTCTTCGCCCGCTTCCGGAGACAGCCGGGCGATCAGATTGAGAATCCGCCAGGTTTCCACGGATGGAGAGAAATGAGAGTATGCTTGTTCCTTCGCGTTCAATCTGGAGAAGAGTCCCGAGATGAAAACACGCGGGAAAAGGAAGCGAACATTCGCGCAGATCCCTGAATGTCTAGCGAGTTCCAGCGAAATCCACTTCTCCATCCCCATGCCCTGGATCAAAATGATTTCCTGCTGGAGCGGCGAGGCAAGAGGAACCTTCAAGAGCAGGGCCAGACGGTCTGTCAGGTTCTCAAAACGATTGCTGTAATAAAGGTGAAGACCGGGCACTTTTCCTCCTGCCGGACGATGGATATCTTTTTCGCCTTTGGATAAAGGCAATAGCGCCAAGGCGCGGTACCATACCTGGTCATAAAATGAATCACCCTCTTCACCTTGGCTCGGACTTAATGATTGCTGAGGTG
>JAXMLI010000255.1:0-2611 GCA_034368785.1 Smithellaceae bacterium
ATCCTGTCCACCGGTTCGCCTCTCTCCGTCGAGGGCTTTGATTTCGTCTACCGGCATGTCAAGGCCGACGCGCAGCTGGCGTCAATTTCGGGAGGCTCCGACATTAACGGCTGCTTTGCCCTGGGCAACCCCATGGTACCGGTCTATGCGGGAGAGATTCAATGTCGCGCCCTGGGGATGAAGGTGGCGGCCTTTGGCGAGGCAGGGAATCCCGTCCTCAAGGAGCAGGGAGAACTGGTCTGCCAGGCGCCATCGCCCTCCATGCCCATCTACTTCTGGGACGACCCGGAGGGGAAAAAATACCACGCGGCCTACTTCGACGTGTATCCGGGCATCTGGCGTCACGGCGACTTTATCCTGATCAATGAACGGGGCGGTGTGGTGATCTACGGCCGGTCTGACGCGACGCTCAATCCAGGCGGGGTAAGGATCGGGACGGCGGAGATCTACCGTCTCGTGGAGGCGCTGGAGGCGATAGAGGACAGCATTGTGATCGGGCAGAACTGGAAGAATGATGTCCGGGTGGTTTTGTTTGTCAAAATGGCCCCCGGGGCGGTCCTGACGGAGGAGATCAGAAACAGTATCCGGCAATCGATCCGCTCAGGCGCCTCGCCCAGGCATGTGCCCGCCAAGATCGTGGCGGTGGCGGATATCCCCTACACCTTGAATATGAAGAAGGTGGAGCTTTCGGTGAAGAGGGTCGTCGAGGGCCAGCCTGTCACGAACAGGGATGCCCTGAAAAATCCCGAGGCCCTAGAATACTATGCCAACCTGAAAGAACTGCAGGAAGATTGACGACTTCGTAAAAAGTACCCAAGGCGTGATTCCCGCGTAGGCGTGAATCCAGAAGTAATTGAATACACTAGATTCCCGCCTACGCGGGAATGACAAAATGTGAAGTTTTCGGACTTTTTACGAGTTCATCAAGATTGACCAACGCGTAAAAGGATTCAAGACTCCCTTGTTATTCCATTTCTAAATCATTAATGCTATAATAGCCGCATATCCATGGGGAGGTGTGGCTATGGCGAGGAAGGCGAGAGGCAGAGATTTATTGGAGCAGGCAAAAGGGTGTTTATCCAAGGCCAAGACAGCAGAAGAGTTGAGGCAGGCTCAAGCTGTCGTAATGCCGTTGGAATTTGGTTTATCGCTAGAACAGACAGCTCGTGCGATTGGTGTATCGACTGGTTGGGCCTGCCAGTTGCGCAATCGCTTCATACGGGAAGGAGGCATTCCCAGGGAGGACAAGCCGTTACGAGGCGGACGACGCCGGGCGAACATGAGCCTTGAAGAGGAAGAAGCGTTTCTTGCGCCCTTTTTTGATAAAGCTAAAGTGGGAGGGATTCTTGTCGCAAGCGAGATAAAGAATGCTTTGGATCAGCGACTGGGGCGTAATGTGGCGCTGGCATCCGCCTACAATCTACTGCACCGGCACGACTGGCGCAAGCTTGCTCCGGATAAACGACACCCCAAATTCGATGCTGATGCGCAAGATGATTGGAAAAAAAACTTCCCGACCTTATTGCCGAAACCGGGAAAACCTGGGCGGGCGAAGGGCCGATCCGGCTGATGTTTATGGACGAGGCACGCTTCGGCCGTATTTCTGATACACGGCGCTGTTGGTGTCCGAAGCCCATTCGTCCTGTTTGTTACGCAATGGTGAGCCAGGAATACACCTATGCTTACGCGGCTGTCTCTGTCTCCGACGGTACCATGGATTCACTGATACTGCCGCATGTCAACGGAGAGTGCATGCAAATATTTCTTGACGAGGTGGCTGCGAGACACCTGAATGACCGGATCGTCATGGTGCTTGACGGCGCCGGTTGGCATAAAAGCGAATCGCTCATGATCCCTGATAATCTCCGTCTGCTCAGCCTTCCGCCATATTCTCCGGAGCTCAACCCCGTGGAGCATATCTGGGACGATTTGCGGGAAAAGGAATTTCACAACCGAGTTTTCGACAGTATTGATTCCCTCGAAGATCACCTGGAAAAAGCATTGCACGATATGGAGCATGATCATGATCGTATCCGTTCCATCGTCGCTTGGCCTTGGATAATTAATGCGCTAATGAATTAGAAATGGAATTACATCAGCGTGATCGGAAGATGTCGGGAGTAAGAAAGGAAGTCTTTGTCGAGGGTCAATATGGGAAACTTCTCGCGTGTTGCCACTGCGCAGAGGAGAAAATCGATGTGGGAGCCCTGAACCCCTTTGCCGCGGCAGAGATTGAAATATTCTGCCGCCGTCTCATAATCAGTCGTGACTATCTCTGTGTCCGGAAAGGCTCTCATTTTTTCCTTCAGGGTGTCAAACTTTGCCTTGCCGGAAATGCCGGAAAGTATCTCCTGCCGAATAGGTCCCGCCAGCGCCACAAGGGCATCGTCAATCAGCGCCTGCAATTGCAGGATGACCTGTTCACAATCATTATTCAAGCCCCCCTTCTCCTTTCGTCGGAGTGCTGCCGACCAGACTGAAGTATCAACGAGGACCTTCATTTTCTATTCCTCAGCTTTTTGTAATCATACCCGGGATCGTAATCGATTGTACCGAAGATCTGTGTGATTTCCCGCTGCTTCCTTCGCTGGATGTACTCAATAAGCGCCTC
>JAXMLI010000256.1:0-5844 GCA_034368785.1 Smithellaceae bacterium
GCCCTACTTTCTTGTCAAGTCCCTGCTGACCGGGAAATACCGTAAGAGCCTGGGACAAAAGATGGGATTGATCAGACCAGCGCAGCTCGCCAGGCTATCCGGGAGACCCCGTGTCTGGTTCCATGCCGTTTCCGTCGGTGAGGTGATGGCGGTGCGACCCGTCATAGAGGCCTTCCGTGCCTGCCTGCCCGAGGCCGCCATCATTGTTTCCACCAGTACCGAGACGGGGCAGGAAATGGCCCGGCAGGGCATAAGCGCCGACGCGCTCATCTACTATCCCCTCGACATACCCCTGGTGATAAAGAGGGTTCTTGATCTTGTGAACCCGGATGTCTTTGTCACCACCGAAACGGAGTTATGGCCGAATTTCTTCCGGATCTGCGCCGCAAGGGGAATCAGGATGGTCATGGTTAACGGGCGCATTTCGCCCCGTTCTTTCCGCCTCTACAGTAAAACAAGGTTCTTCTGGCGGAGAATCATCGGCAACTACGCGGCGGTGGGCGTCATCTCGGAGGAACATGCCGACCGTTTTGCCAAACTTGGCCTCGCTCCGGAGAAAATCCGGGTGCTGGGAAACGCCAAATATGACGGGCTGGTCCTCAAGACCCAGGCGGGGCTGGAGGAGGAACTGCGAGGCAGGTTCAATATCGGCAGGGACATCCCGGTTCTGCTGGCCGGGAGCACCCACGAGGGGGAAGAAAGGGTGATCCTGGATGTTTACCGGGAACTCCTGGCAGACTTTTCGGCGCTGAGGCTGATCCTCGTTCCCAGGCATATCGAGCGGGCGGCGCGCGCTTTGACTTTGATCAGAGAGGCGGGCTTTCACGATGTCGTCACCGTCTCCGGGATTAACCAGGGAGAAGAAGGGCCTTTCGGGAGGGTGATCCTGGTTGACGTGATCGGAGAACTGTTTAAAATATACAGCCTGGCCACGATGGTCTTTTGCGGGGGAAGCCTGGTTCCCCGGGGCGGTCAGAATATCCTGGAGGCCGCCGCCTGGGGCAAGGTCGTTTTCTACGGTCCCCATATGGAGGACTTTCCCGATGAGGCCGCCGCCCTGGAAGAAGTCGGAGCCGGGATCATGATCAAAAGCGGCGATGAACTGCAGGCCGGCATCCGCCGACTCCTGGCTAACGGGGAACTCCGTGCCCGGCTGGGCCGTCAAGGGAAGGAAATGGTCCAGGCCAATATGGGGGTGGCGGATAAATACGCCCTTCTTATCAGGGACGTAATCGCTAAAACTGACCAGAATCGAGAAGCCAGAATTCAGGAGTCAGAATGAGGATGAGCGCCAGTCGGGTTCTGTTCACGGAGCGATTGGTGTGGCGAGCGGCAGCGTCATCCCCCGCCCGGTCATAATTTGGCGCGCGAGATCGGGCCGGTCGCTGATGATGCCGTCCACCCCAAGATCGAGCATTCTCTTTATCTGTGCCGGTTCATTCACCGTCCACACGACCACGTGAAGACCCAAACCGCGCGCCTCTCTGAGGGCGCCCGCGCTCAGATCCCCGTAGTACGGAGACCAGATCCTGCCACCTGTGGCCTTGACCATCCTTGGAACCGAGCCATGTTCCCGGTATTGGAAGCCCCCCGTCCAGGGAGAGCCCGCCGGGTTGTCGGCGGCGATGTTGTCAAGGAAATGCTGCTGGGCGGAGAGATAGGCCGTGGGGATCTCCGGCGCGATCCGCTGCACCACCTGCAAAGTCCGCCAATCGAACGACTGGATCGTGACCCGGGCGGTCATTCCCTCCGACCTGATTGCCTCGATCAACGTTCTCGCGAATGTCTCCGGATCGGGTGTTTCGTCGGGCGCCAGGGGCGAAATCTTGGTTTCAATGTTGAAGCGGACCTGTTCGTTGCCGGATTTCCGCACCAGGGCAAAGAGATCAGCGAGTCTGGGAATAGGCGTGCCGTCATAAGGCTTCTGTTCCTGGTAGCGCTTCGCGTAGCTTGTGCCCGGTCGCATGCGGCCCACGTCGTACTGCTGCAAGTCCGTTAAGGTCAGGGAATAGATCGCGGGACCACGCTTCTCCAGCCACTTGCCATTCGCATCACGTGTGATGTCAGGATTCAGCGTCGGGTCGTGGGAAATCACGACCACGCCGTCCCTGGTGATCGTGGTATCCAGTTCAAGTGTGGTCACACCCACCGACAGCGCCGTGGCGAAGGCCGGCAGGGTGTTCTCCGGCGCCAGGCCGCGTGCGCCGCGGTGCCCCTGGAGATCGATGGCAAACGCCGATTGGTTCAGTACAAGGCCGGTCAGGACAGCCGCGACGATCTTTAACATGTTTACCATGAAAAAGGCCTCCTAAAATCCGGTATGTCCAGCCGCAAAATCTGACCCCCCTCCTACAATCCCGAACGCTTACGGTATTCCTCCCATGTGGCATCCACGGCGCTTTGAATCTGGTCGAGCTGCTCTACGGACATCTTTTTGAAACGCCCCTGCTGCTCGATGTATTGGATTACGGGAACGCGCTTTCCCTTTTCGGCCAAGGATTTGCTGCGGCCGGTCAGGCGGAACTCGCCGTCCTCAATTTCGAAAAGGACATGGATCCCCGTTTCCACGGCCAGTTTGCCGATCTTTACCGTGTCCTTGGGCGGATATATCCAGCCGGGCGGGCAGGGTATGGAGAGCTGCAGGTAGCGGGGACCCTTGATCCGCTTGGCTTTTACGAACTTCTCATAAAGATCCACGGGGTATGAGGGGGAGGCCGTGGCCAGATAGGGGATGTCGTGGGCCTCCACGATTTTCAACATGTCCTTCTTGCCCTGGGTCTTGGCGATCACCGGTGTGGTCGTGGTAAGGGCGCCCATCGGCGTGGCACTGGAGCGCTGGGTGCCCGTATTCATATAACCTTCGTTGTCATAGCAGACGTAGATGAAGTCCGTGCCCCGTTCCAGGGCGCCGCTCAGGGCCTGGATGCCGATATCATAGGTGCCGCCATCGCCCGCCACGGCGACCACGGTAATATCGCTTTTGTTGAGCGCGGCCAGACCGGCCACGAGGCCTGAGGCGGAGGCCGCCGTGCTGGAGAAGGTGCAGTTCAGGCAGGGCACGCTTACGGCCGTGGTGGGGTAGAGCCCATGTACCACGGTCAGGCAGCAGGCGGGCACGGTGACAATGGCATTTCCCCGCAAGGCCTTCAGGAGGTAACGGTAGGCCAGGGAGAGCCCGCAACCCGAGCAGGCCCGGTTGCCCTGGAGCAGGTATTCTGTGTCATTTATTTTAAAGATATTGTCCGCCATTTAACACCCCGTATGGCAATTGAGCCATTTTGTTGTGGGTTCATAGGTCCCGTTCCCGAGCGAAGCCATGGTTTCGGTGATTGCCTCCACGAGTTCCCGGGCCTTTACATCCCTGCCGCCCAATCCGGCAATATAATTGACTACCGGCACGCGGAGTTTCGATTCATAGAAGGCCGCCTTGAGGTCGGAGCAAAGGGCCCCCTCATAGCCGTAGCTGATGTCCTTCTCGAAGACCAGGATGGCCTTGGCCTGGCGAAAGGCCTCCGCCACCTCTGCCCGGGGGAAGGGGCGGTAAACCCTGATGCCCACGAGACCGACCCTGACCCCCTGCTCCCGGAGCAGGTCCACCGCCGTGGAGAGCTCCATCGTGAGGGAGCCCATGGAGGTGACCAGCAGCTCGGCATCTTCAGTCTTGTAGGTCCAGAGCATGCCGCCGTGATCCCGGCCGAACTTCTCCGCATATTCCCTGTTCACCTCGATAATGACCTGCCGCGCATCCAGTGCCGCCTGATGGAGCAGATTCCTGAATTCCATGTAGGCATGGCAGAGGACCCCCTCATGATTCACCTTTCTGTTGGGGAAGATGACGGGATTGATATTTTTCGGATTGGCGGGATCCAGGATCGTATGGGGCTTGTAGGGGGGCAGGAAATCATCCACTTCCTCGGCGGTGGGAACGGCTACGGGCATGGTGGTATGGGAGAGGATGAACCCGTCGTAACAGATCATGACGGGGACAAAAACCGTCTCGGCGATCTTGTAAGCCTGGATCAGGGTGTCGATGATCTCCTGGTTGTTGCGGCAGTAGATCTGCAGCCAGCCTGTATCGCGCTGGGAAATCGAATCCTGCTGGTCGTTGAAGATTGACCAGGGGGCGCCCACCGCCCGGTTTACGCAGCACATGACCAGGGGGAGCCGGGAGCCGGCCGCCCAGTGAAGCTGTTCGTGCATGTAAAGCAGGCCATGGGAACTGGAGGCGGTGAAGGCCCGGGCGCCCACGGTAGAGGCGGAGATACAGACGGTCATCGCCGAGTGTTCGCTTTCCACCCGCACAAATTCCGCCTTCATCTGCCCCGCTTCGATGTATTGGGAAAGGGTTTCCATGAGTGAGCTCTGGGGGGTGATCGGGTAGGCCGCTACCACCTGCACCCGGCAGAGCTTGGCCCCTTGAGCGGCCGCCTGATTGCCGGTCATAATCTGAACATTATCCATTTTCGTTCCCTTCCTGTACCATCGTGATGGCTCTGGTGGGACATTCCTCGGCACAGATGCCGCAGCCCTTGCAGTACTCCAGGTCTATTTCCACGGGGATGCCCATGGTGACCACCCCGTCCGGGCAGTACAGCCAGCAGAGGAAGCAGGAGGGTTTTCCTTTCACCGAGGGGGTACACTTGCTATGGTCAATTACGGGTTTCAGGTCACGCCAGTCCCCGGTCCGGCCGGCTTCGCCGACGGCTGGTCCGCACATGGCACTGATGTTGTCGTCTATCTTAGTCACAAATCCTCCTTACTTTAGGCTATAGGCTATTAGGCTGTAGACTGTTAGTCAAAATCCACTGCTAAAAGCCTACAGTCTAACAGCCTACAGTCTAGTTTCTTCATAAGCGGCCTTGAGGGCCAGGATATTGGCGGCCAGCACCCCGCCGGAGAGCTTCCAGGCCAGGCCTTTTTCCAGGCACTCCAGGGAAACCAGGCCCGCCGCCCGGGCGAAGGAACCCAGGAGCGGGGTATTGACCACCGGCGCCCCCTCCCGGATCAGTTCATGCCTGAGCGCGATGGACACGGCGTCAACGATGGCCAGGTTGTAGGAGCCATTGATGCCGAGCTGTTCTGGTTTCTGCCGGGTGTTGATGATTAGCAGGCCGTTCTCTTTCAGGGAACCAAGGACGTTTACCACCCGTAGCAACGAAGGATCGAGAACCACGGCGATATCGGCCTTTTCTATCTGGGCGTAGGTCCGGATGGGTTCATCGGCGATCCGGGTTGATGCCGTCACCGGCGCGCCTCGCCGTTCCGGGCCGAAGGTAGGCGCCGAAGTGACCCCCTTGAATCCCTGCAGGTATGCCGACTCGGCCAGGATATGGGCGACCACCACCACCCCTTGTCCGCCTCTGCCGTGCCAGATTATTTCGTACATATTTCCCTCCCTTTTCCTGACGTAACAAAAAAAGGCCGCGGACTCTTCGCCCGCGGCCTTTAGGATCTATTTATCTCTGAACTGTTCCTAAAAACGGGGGACGGCGGCTACAGTTGCCACCAAAATAAGAGCGAGGCCGAGCAACAAGGCAAGGGCAAGTCTTCCCATGCTTACCGTCAGATTGTCGGGCACAGCCGCTTTTATCATTGCAACCCTGTTTAAAGGAATTTTGTTGTATTGTGGGCCTGCCTAATATAAAAAAAGCCCTCTGTCAATGTTTTTATACTTTGCGGGGCCTGCGACAAACTTATGGGTGGAGCAGTTTTTACTCCCCTCTTTAGAAAAGAGGGGTGGGGGGGAGATTTGACGGATAATAAATAACCTCTGATTTTTATGATAAATCTCCCCTGCCCCCCTTTTCCAAAAGGGGGGGGTAAGTCACGGAAAGAATTGGCTCC
>JAXMLI010000257.1:0-22837 GCA_034368785.1 Smithellaceae bacterium
AAAGAGATGCACCAGTTTGGGGGGAAATTTCAGATGAACCAGCGCGTGGGCCAGGGAGAAAACCTCGGTTGTTCCGAGAATAACAATCGTGGTCAGGACGATGGCGTTTGTCTTCAGGGCAATCGCCAAGGCCTGGAATACCCCCTCCCTGGAAACCGAAAATAGACCGAAAATCCGAATCTGCTCCCCCGGCAGGGACAGGGGGAGAAATAGAAATATCATCAAAACGAAGACGTTGACAAAGGCCAGCCGGTTGAGGAGCCGCCTGGAATCAAGTCTCGCCCAGATTGCCCACCAAATGGAGAAGGCAAGGGCGGCGAATGGCGCCTGCCAGCCGGGAATAATGGCGAGAAGAAACAGATAGGGAATTGCCGCGAGAAACTTCACCCGAGGATCAAGGAGATGAAAAAATGATTTGCCTTCGGCAAATTCTTCGAGGTGCATCTCAGGTCTCCAGCAATTCCGGTTTGACTCTCTTGAGAAAGACAAGGCAAAACATCGTTATCACGCCCTCGATGATGATTACCGGCGCGTTCGCCGCGCTTATCGCCCAGGCGAAGCTGGCGAAGGAATCGCTGGTCCTGATCAGCGCGAGGACCAGGAGCGCCACCGCGCCCATGCTGCCAATCACCCCGGCCACGAAACCGGACATGGCAATGTACTGACGCCGCTTCATTTTCAAAAGAGGCCGACAGACGAGATATGCGAGCAGGGCCGGTCCCGCCATCACTACCAAATTGACGCCCAGGGTGGTCAAACCGCCAAACTGAAAAAGGAGGGCCTGGAGTACCAGAGCCACCAGGATCGCAGGAAAGGCCATCCAGCCCAAAAGCACACCAAGGAGACCGTTCATTACCAGATGAACGCTGGCCGGTCCCAGGGGAATCTGGATCAGGGAGGCTACAAAAAAGGCGGACGACATGACCGCCACCCGGGGGATATTTTCGTAGGTCATCTTCTTCAATCCCACGGCAACACCGGCAGAGGCAAGTAGTACCCCTGTTACCAGGACCGGCGCCGAGAGGATTCCTTCGGATATGTGCATCTTGCCTCATTCATTCTCTCCCCCTTTGGCCATTCCGGGAGAGTTTCTATGCTACCCATTATAATATCGTGACACCAGCAGGGCAAAAAAAGATCCTGCCGTAACTGCTCTCTGGTCAGGTCAAATCCCGTCCCGTTGAGGTGAGCGTGAATTTCCCGTGCTTCACCCCCCTGGCCCCGATCAGGAGTTCGGCAATCGACCTAATTTCGTTTCCACGGCCACGCGCGATGAGGACCTCGAGGCAGTTATGCTTATCCATGTGGATATGGGTGGTCGAGATGATATTATGAAAATATCGGTGCTGCAAGTCCGTGAGGGTATCCGTGAGTTCCCGGGTATGATGGTTATACACGATCGTGATGGTCCCGATCATCTCCTTCGTGCCGAGTTCACTTTCGGCCTGGACCATGCTGTCCCTGATCAGGTCGCGGAGCGCCTCGGAACGGTTAGTGTATCCCTTAGCCTCGATGAGAGCGTCGAATTTATGCAAGAGCGCGCTGTCGATGGAAACACCAAAGCGAATTACCCCGGACATGATTACCCCCCCCAATTCGTGTTACTGTCTACCGATTATTAACACATTGGTCAAGCCTTTTATGAGCCTTTCATAGGAGGAGTCTGTTGAGAAATAATCGTCTTGTAAGCGTAAGGACGCCGCCGACGGCGATTGTGGAAATGAGGAAGGGACTGAGGGAGCCAAGGACAAGGGGGTCCGCGCCCATCCTCAAGATCAGGGCGGCTGCCTGGGGAGAGCTGATCAGGCTGTGAAGGCCCCCTGAACCCAGGACCAGGCTTGTCGCCCCCGCGCCCAGGAAGGTCTCATGCAGTCGGGTGTGGGAAGCCACGAGTTCCGAGAGGTTGATACTGTAATAGATGCTCGAATAGTAAATTACCCCGCAGCCCACTCCAGCGAGGGCCAGGGCGGCAAATACCACCAGTACGGCAACCTCGGTCGAGGGAAGATAGGCCGCGCCGATGATCAGGACTATCCCGCAGGCCAGGACCAGATGAGCTGAGGAAAATATCCCTTTGTGGTAGGTCCAGTCGCTCCTTTGCCTCATAAGGGCGAAGGTCAGGGTCCGTACTGCGTTGAATGTGCCAATGGCCAGTCCGATCCCCAGGGGACTCATCTTGAAAACATCAACCGCGGGCGCGGTGAACAGACTGCGTAATACACCTGTAATGCCGTGGGCGACAAAATTTCCCATCCAGGCCGCCGAGGCAAAACCCTGCCGCACTTCCTGGCTGATCTCCCTTTCCTCGGGTTTCTTCTCCCGGGAAGGTTGAAAATCGCCATACTCTCTTCGGGATAGTCGCCCGGCAAAAAGAGAAAAGAAGAAGGCGGCGGACAAGCAGATGATCAGGACGACAAATGGCAGGCGAGGCCAGATCAGATAAAGGCCACCCGCGATGGCCGTCCCGAGGGCATCGGCCAGACTCCAGGAGACGTTGAATACCCCGATCCTTTTATTCTTCCCGTTGCCGATAGCCCCATGAACCAGCGCCGCCTCCACCATGGGCCAGAACAGGGCCGCAGACGCCCCGGCCAGGACGTAAATCAATATCAGATGCCAGGTCGCGCTCGCAAAGATGGCGAGGAAAAAGGCGAAGGCGAAGAAAAAAACCCCCGCCATCATCATCCGGTAGGGGTTGACCCGCTTTACAAGGCCGCCGATCAGGTAGCAGACGATGCTGTAGACCGCCGTTCCGGTGATGCCGATCATCGCCAGCCCCCAGAGGGAGGTGTCGAAGAGCTTTTTCGCGAGGATCGGGACCCCGATCGTGCCGGCGGCGCTGCCCAGCTGCATCAGAAATACCGCCGATATCAAGAGCCTGAACCAGATTTTCTTGTTTGACGTCGAATTCATGGAAGGGTCCAAAAAAAATTACCCTGTCCAGTTTCCATCCGGCAGGGCTTGGCGGTCCTAAACTATTAATGTCTGGCCATTTCAATTAGTTTCAGGCTGGTCGAAGATCGCGCCACAAATATTCGCGCCCGTTTCGGGCGCGGGTTAAAGGGAGGCCTAAAACTCCCGTCTCCCTCCCCTTGAAGGGGAGGGTCGGGGTGGGGATGGGGTTGCTTATTGTTTTGGTTCAATTTGCAAGATTAAACCAGCTAAAAGCGCCTAAATCCCCGATGGCGTTACTACCCCGGCCGCCGTGCCGCTGGTGATAGTACCGATTGAACTGCCTGACAAGGTTCCGGCGGCGCCTCCTTCAAATACTATTGCCGCACTATTCACCAAACCACTGCCCGTCACAGTCGCGCCCCACATATTATTTGTTGTTGTATTCCAGACCACGGGTGTGAATGTCGCGCTAAGTCCGCTGGCATTGGTGTAGGCGCTCCCCGTAAGAGTGATTGCTCCAGGTGGCGATCCGGAGAGCAGTCCCACATCATAACTCCCGGTCACATTGCCCGACGCCCAGATTTGGGGCGCTGCCCCCGTAGAGGTGGCGAAGAATGTCACCCCCGTCATGTTCACACTTAGAGAGTCGCCCTCGGAAACGCGGCTCCCGAAGAGATCGGCCTTACCCACATTGATAGCGGGGATGTTGAGCTGCAGCAGTTTATCCCGTCCGCCGCCGGGAGAGGTATCGGCCGCCATGGCCACAAACATGCCCGTTTCCATCCAGGCGCCCTGGGAGATCGCCTTGAGGAAAACATCGCCCGTAGCACCAGGATCGTATAGACCCCTGATCTCCCCCCCGGCGATGTACGTTGTGGCGCTCACCCAGTCGGCCTTGGCGCCGGCGACACTGCCTGCGAGCAGATCCAGCGACCCGGGCCGGGTAATATCATAATAATTCGTCCAGTAGCGGGCCTCTTCCCCGTCTGGTTGATAAGCGGTCGTCCAGGACCAGGCAGCAGATGGAAAAGATCCAAAGTCGCTTTCCGTGATCGTCTGCCAGATACCCCAGGAGGGGAGCAGCGTGATCCAGGCTTCATTCCGCGTTTCGGAAAGGAACCCCGGCGAACCGCTTATAAAGTTATCTGGATCAAGAAAAGTCAAAGTTGCCGAAACTTTGTAGTAAAAATTGGCCGCGGTGATTTCCGCCGGGGTCGGAGGGCCGGGCATGGCCAGGCGCGTTATCGTCCCGTCGGCTTCGAAGAGTGCCAGGTCCGGATAGGCCTGGCCTGTAATGGAGGTACCCTTGAGGTATCCCAGCTGCCTATCAGGACCCAGATAAAGGGCGATGAGCCCTCCGTACACGTTGTTCCCGCCGTCC
The DNA here is from genome assembly GCA_034368785.1 of Smithellaceae bacterium. Taxonomy (GTDB): domain Bacteria; phylum Desulfobacterota; class Syntrophia; order Syntrophales; family CAMTWB01; genus CAMTWB01. Next base: position 4,277 of record JAXMLI010000257.1, read on the forward strand.
ATGATCAGGGAACTGACGCCCTCGTAGGCGCCCGGATCGGCGTCGAAGGTGGTGGAGTCGCCAGTCAGGTAATTCAAGCTGAAAAACGGGGCCTGATACAATCTGTTCGGGCCGTAATATTCCCCCAGGATGGTGAGGGCCGGGGGCGCTGATCCAAAGAGACTGGCGGTCCCGCCCGCCAGGGCGGACAAAAACCCGTCCTCGTGCCAGCCGTCACTTATAATATTGCTGACGTACTTAAGCGGCGTCTCCTTCCAGGTGGCGAGGCCGATGGCCCGGTAGCTGTCCGGTTCGCCGGTTACATAGGTTCCGAGGACATCTCCGGTGACGATGGCCAGGTAGTGGTTGCCGCCGGAATCAATATTCATCTCCCGTCCCGTCATCCCGCCCGCGAAACTTTTCCTCTCCGTATCCCAGGCCTGCCCCGTGAAAGTGCCTATCCAGTAGTTCAGGTAAAAATAGTCCCCTTCGTCGTAATAAAATTCCGCCTTGCCCACCTTGGCGCTCCAGGCCCCGGTGGGGACGCCCACAAAGGTCCCGCCCAGGCCAAAAGTCGCGATGCCCCAGGGTTGACCCGAGAGCTGGTAAGATTCTCCGGAGAGATAGCCGGAAAGCGGGCCCTCGCCCATTGAGCCCTGGCCCACGTAAGCCTCGAAACTGCTGGTGCTCAAATAGGGACTCCCATGGTATAAGTCGGCCGGGGAAATCAAGGTGGTCCCCTGCGGAAAGGCGGTGATGTTACCCGCCGCCGCCCAGGTGCCGAGCCCCGGCGAAAATACCCCGCCGATAGCGTCCAACTGCAGGTAACCTGTCTCACCCGTGGGTCTGATATAGATGGCACGGCCCATGCCTTGCAGGGTATTGTCAATGGCCAGCCCGCCGATCGTCCCGAAATAACCCACACCCTGGAAACTGGTGCCCGTTGTACTCAAACCCTGGCAGGCGATATTGAACTCGCATGGGTTCGCGCCAGAGGCGCCTAAACCAAGTGGATCTGAGGAAACCATCTCCATGAACCAGAAGTTCCTGTTGTTCGGGTTGGCGTATTTACCTGTCATCGTAAAGGCCGGACTGCCCGTCCAGGGAGTGGCGGCGCCGCTCAAAAAGCCCGTCATGCCCGTAACAAGAGACTCGGCGACAAACTGTGACTCTTCATCATCATAGTATAAAAATCCGTGGTTTTCGAGGACGCCCACGGCACTGCCGAAGGCAAGGGTTGGAGAAGGCGCAGGCGGAGGAGGTGGTGGAGGAGGTGGTGGAGGTGGTGGAGGTGGTGTCTCGATCCGGGTTAAAATGTCTCCGGTCCTGGTCGGTTCCTGACCCTCGGCAGGCGGAGCGCCGGCGCCGGCCCCTGTGCCCTCCTCCTGGCCGGCGGACTGGTCTTTACCGTTCCCTTCCCCTTCGGTCTTATCCCGGCCATTGCCCCCGGGAGCGGTATCCTTCTCGAGCCGCTCCAGCTCGTCGGCGGTGGCGGGACGAACCAGGGGTGCCGCGTCGGGACGGCTGACAAAGAGGGCGAAGCCGGGTCGGATCGCACGGACATCCTGCGGCATATTCCTGTTGAAGCCGTATCCCGTTCCCGTTCTGAAGATGAAGCCCGAGACCCCTTGCTGGTGAGAGGCGAAGAAATTCGTCCCCCGTACGCCGGCCACCGCCGTGGGGGTATGCACCTCGTAGCGGCCGCCACGGGTGACACCCGTAGCCTCCGCAGCCGTATTGACGATGCTCTGGACCTTCCCCCGGAAGAGGTCCATGGTCTGGTTGTTCTTCTCCAGGGAATATTCGGTCACGCGCAAACGGGAGGCCTCGGCCAGGCGGATCACATTGCCGTCCAGATAGGTAATCTCGCAGCGTGACTTGCTCTTCGTGCGGATAAAATCACCAACTGCGACGGGATCGCCCATTACTGCCGGCTTTGCACTTTTGCCTGTACTGGTTATATCAACATTGCCTTCCACGGAGGTGATCTTGCCTACCACCGCGGCCAGCGCCTGACCGGAGATCAGAGTAAGCCCGACCAATAACACGATCAGAATTGCGAATAGATGCTTCGTCTTCATCGGCATTACCTCAATCAAAATGACACATGGCTTTATCCTGTTGGCCCGCTAAAATCTGAATTCCATCCCCGCCATGTACTGCTCCCTTACGTACTCGTTGGCGGGTATGTTGGAATCGCTTTTCGTTTGAACATACTGAAGAATAGCTGTCGCGTAACGGGATAAGGCATAACTCAGGCCCAGCTGGCCAGCGTAGACCCGGTCTTGTCTCGCTGTTGATCTGATTGTGGTTCCATCCTTGTCGAGGTAAGGCTGCTCGTGCTGATAATCCTGAAAAAAGGCCGATCCTCCCGCCTGGAGATTCAACTGACCGGACTTCTTGACTGCCTCGCCGGCCATGAGCGGATAACTCAGATTTACACTGAACCGGTTGCCCTGATTTTGCCACCAGACGCCACTGGCCCGTTCCTGCGTGTACTCATAACGAAGGTTCATAAAGGCCTGCTCCCGGAAGAGCCACACCCAGCTCAGATAGGCGCGGAAACCTTCGCTGTCCCGGTCGCCTTCCGGTGTGGCGATCTTCTGATTTCGGTAATCCTTACGATCATAACCCGCGAATAGTTCCAGCAGGTTGCTGCTATCCACCATATACCGGAATATCGGCCCCACGGTCGTGTAATCGAGGTAGCTCTTGTAGCCCGGAGAGGAATCGGGCGCCGGCACAAGATCGGGATCAACGCGGAGTAACGCGCCGGTATAGGACGCCAGAAGGCTGAGGGACATGCGACCGAAATTGTACCCGGGAGTCACGGCGAAGGAGTTAGCCATGGAATCATGGGAATGGGTATTCTTGGAATGAAGGGCGCTCGCGAAGGAATAGGTGCCCTGGAAGAGCCATCCCCCGGGCAGACGCGGGACATAGTCAAGCCTCGCCGAGGAATTCAACACATACCCCCGCTCATTGGTTATTCCCCCTGCTACCGCCGACTCGAGGGGCTTCTGGACCATGTTGGTATCGTAACTCCCGATAAAGCCTAAGGTGAGCCGAAGCGGCCGTTCCTGATGGATCGCATCCTCGACCGCGGCCAGGTAACTGCGCGCAAAACCGGCCAGGTCGGACAGGGTGTCCTGCTGAATGACGGCCCGGAGTCGTTCCCTCGCCTGGGGGAGTTTTCTCTCTTTCACGTGAGCGATGGCGATTTGAAAATCCGCCGCGGCGGCGAGGGCGGGTTCGAGTGTCTTCGCCTTTTCAAAGGAGGCGACGGCCTCCTGATTTCTGTTCTCTTTACCAAAGACCAGTCCCGACAGAAAGGCAACCCGGGAAGGCGAGATGCCCTCTCTTTGGGCCAGATCTATCCATTTCCGGGCCTCGGAAAGCCTGTTGAGCTGGAAGAGAACATCGATAAGTTCAACAAGCGATTCCCTGACCGGCGGGCGAAAGGTCGCCGCCGCCTCTAAATTGGTTGCCGCCTGCGGGAAATCCTGGGTCTGTTTATAGGCCATTCCGAGGAAAAAGGCGGCCATCGAGGAGGAGGGATCTTGCTTCCGCAACAACAGGAGCATCTCGATTGCCTCTTCGTAGTTCTCTTTTCGGTATTGATCAATGGCCTCCCGCAAGGATGATTCTCGCTGGGCCATCCCCGCGGACTGGGCTATGACTAAAGGCGGAGTACCGTCCAGGGCGCCCCAGGTCACACCCAGGGAGGTGCGCGCCTGGCCGAGAATAAACAGAGAAAACAAACTGAGGAGCAAGGACCTTGTCTTCATGGCAAATCCTTTCCCTGATGGAATGGGTAATGCGTAATAGCGTACATACAACAGGAGTAGTGGCAGTCTTGTCAAGTATTTTTTCGTTTTTTACCTGCGGGGACGAGCCGGAACAGTATGGTCGGGGCGGCAGGATTTGAACCTGCGACATCCTGCTCCCAAAGCAGGCGCGCTACCAAGCTGCGCTACGCCCCGTATATTTTATCTTGAACTGCTCAGGTTGTTCAGGCTGAGGGCTGAAGTAACAAAATAGAGGCAATTGCAAAACTCCTGCGGACGCGACGGAGCGCGTCCCTCCAGTCACCCAAACGTGCCGTTTTCCTCGCCTTTTGGAGGGCCTAGCGAAGTCGTGGCCGTCTTTACCGTGAGTTTTGCAATTACCTCAATAGATAAATGGTCTCGCCTGGCCCGTTCCTACAGTCTTAAAACCTACTGCCTGGCTACCGGAGTAGTTACTTTCCCAGAAGGCATTCCTTCAATTTATTCATCGCTTCGGCCCGATGGCTGAGGCGATTTTTCAACGCCGGAGGAAGTTCGGCGGCCGTTTTCCCCAGTTCCGGCAGGAAAAAGACCGGATCGTACCCAAAGCCCTGCTCCCCTTTCGGTTCGGCGGAAATGACACCCCGCCAGGCGCCGTCGAATGACTGATAGGTCCCGTCAGGGTGATAAAGGACCAGGGTGCAGACGAAACACGCGCCCCTCTGCTCATAGGGAACCCCAGTCATCTCCCTGAGGAGCTTGCGGAGATTCAGCTCATCCGTCGCCCCCGGGCCGGCATACCTGGCCGAGTTGATCCCGGGCGCTCCCCGGAGAAAATCAACTTCAAGTCCAGAATCATCGGCCAGAGCAATTTCCCCGGTCAGGCGGGCAGCGCCTCTGGCCTTCTTCAGGGCGTTCTCGAGGAATGTCAGGCCATCTTCAATGATCGCTGCTTGTGGGCCGTAATCAGCAAGGGATTTTATCTCAACCGGCAGACCTTCGGTGATCGCCCCCAATTCGTTAATCTTGCCTTTATTTTTTGATGCCAGAACGAGTCTTATCAGATGGCGTTCCTCAATATCCCCCGCTGGATGAGGTTTAAGTCTTGTATCCCGCGGGACGCCAGATCCGTCATCTCTGACAGTTGCGTCCGGTCGAAGGCCCCCGTCTCTGCCGTCCCCTGCACTTCGATAAACTTGCCCTGGCCGGTCATGACAAAATTCATATCCACCGCCGCCCGGGAATCCTCGGCATAATCGAGATCGAGCAGAATCCCGTTGTTGACGATACCGACGCTGACTGCTGATACATAGTCATTTATGGGGATTTTCGGAATCAAATCCCGGTTCTTCATATCGGTAAAGAGGTACGCCAGCGCGAGGAAACTCCCTGTTATGGAGGCGGTCCTTGTCCCGCCATCGGCCTGAATGACGTCACAGTCGATGTAAATGGTACGCTCGCCAAAACCCTTTAAATCGACCACGGCCCGGAGGGAGCGGCCAATCAGCCTTTGAATTTCGTGGGTTCTGCCGCCGATCTTCCCTCTGGCGGCTTCTCTGGGGGTTCTGATCCTGGAGGACATGGGAAGCATTGAGTATTCCGCAGTCAGCCATCCCTGAGGGGTATTTTTCAGGAAAGATGGAACCTTCTCCTCAATAGAGGCGCAACAGAGCACAATGGTCTCCCCCATCTCAATGAGGACGGACCCGGGATGGTGGCGCAGATAATTCTGTTCTATCTTCACCTTCCGCAGCTGGTCCCAGGAACGATTCCCCTTTCTTTCAATCATGGAAATGATCACCTAGCGAAACTCCCTGATGCTTTTTGCGATTGCCTGCACGATGGCCGAGTGGGTCTTTTCGTTTACAAGCTTCTTTTGATCCTCCGGATTGGTGGCGAAACCCAGCTCCAGCACCAGCGCGGGGAAATTCAATCCCTCGAGCAAAAGGACAGGGCCATCCCTCAAATCCCGCCATTTCCGCGGAAATACCTGGTCCAGGTTCTTTTGAAGACTTCTGCTGAAGCGAACAGCATCGTTGAGGTATCTGTTCTTGCTCATATCGGCGATTATGGCCTTTGGATCGGCATTTTCGGCGACGGCATTTTTAAAACCGGGGAAATACACTTCATAACCACTGGCGTTTTTCCCGAATCCGGCATTTATGTGAAGGCTGATAAACACGTTCGGGTTCATCTTCAGGGCAATATTTGCCCGTCCTTCATTTGTCATATTTTTATCGCTGCTGCGGGTCAGCAAAACATCAATGTCAGGTGATTTCATCAACTCCGTCTTCAGGCTAAGGGCAAGAGAAAGAACCAGGTCCTTTTCAGCCTTACCCCCCGCCTTGACCCCCGTGTCCGACCCACCGTGCGCCGGATCTATGAGCACCCGAAATTTAGCCGGGGGCTTCTTCTCAGCGATGGCACCTGCGGGCAAGAGAAACCCCATAATCAGGAGAATTGCCCATATCTGCCAATAAACTTTTTTCATATTTTTCGCCCTCATAAAAAGTCAGCGCTAAATACAGCAATACGGGCAGTAATGTCAATCCATTACTGCTGAGATGCCAGGGTCAAGCTTCCCCAGAGGCGCCCTGCCCCTTGCGGATTCGCTCCACCGACGTGACTCCCGATAATCTTCTGATGGCGCCCACAACCTTCTGCTGCTGTTCGAGGTCGTTCACGTCCAGGATAAAGTCAAAAACCGCCCTCATATCCACCCCGGTGTTTACCGTGGCGTGGCTGATGTTTATCTCGATTGAGGCGATCGCTGATGTTACCTCAGCCAGAACCCCTTTCTTATCGGTGGCAATCACCCGGAGATGAACCGGATAGGTGCCTTTCTCCCTTATATCCCAGTGGACATCCACCATGCGCTCCGGATCGAGCCCCTTGAGGCTCGGGCAATCTTCGGTGTGAACCGTCACCCCGCGTCCCCGGGAAATATAGCCGAATATCCTCTCACCGGGAATGGGGTTGCAGCATTTCGCGAGCCGGATCATCACATCGTCTACCCCCGTCAGGGAAATGCCCAGGGATGATGACCTTTTCCTCGTTGATGGTTTGGTAACGATCAGATCAGGCGGGGGCTTTTCTTCGGGCATGAGCATATTGACGATCCGCCTGGCCGACAGCCTCCCGTATCCCACGAGGGCCATTAAATCTTCCAGATTATCCACCGAATGCTCGGCAAAGATCTTTTTTATCTCATCGGATTTCGCGACCTGGGCCAACTTCAACTGGTTCTTTTTCAGTTCCTTTTCAAAGAGATCCCGTCCGAGGGTAATGCTCCGTTTTAGCTCCTCATCTTTTACCCAGTTGCGGATCTTGGAAATGGCCCGTGAGGTTACCACAAGTTTCAGCCAATCCTTGCTGGGGTTATGTCCGGGCTGTGTTATGATTTCAATGGTATCGCCGTTTTTAAGCTGGTATTTGAGCGGAACGATCGCCCGGTTTACCTTGGCGCCCACGCATTGATTGCCGATGTCGGTGTGAATGCTGTAGGCAAAGTCGATCGGGGTGGCGCCCTTCGGGAAGGCCCGTACATCGCCCCGGGGGGTAAAGACGTAAACTTCGTCGGGGAAAAGGGCCAATTTGAGGTTGGACATAAACTCCCGGGGATTCGCGAGTTCCTGCTGAACCTCAAGCAATTCCCGGAGCCTGCTTATCTGTTCGTCGTCTTCCTTCTTATAGGCGCGGCCCTCCTTATAACGCCAGTGGGCGGCAATGCCCTCCTCTGCCCATTCGTGCATGCCGAGGGTCCTGATCTGGATCTCCACCCGCTCGCCGTGGGGACCAATGACCGTGGTATGAAGGGAACGGTAGTTATTGCCCTTGGGCATGGCGATATAATCGTCGAAGTAGCCGTGGACAGGTTTCCACAGGGCGTGGATCATGCTCAACGCCTCATAGCAGGTCTTGTCCTGATCGGAATAAATGATCAGCCGAAAGGCGATCAGGTCATAGACCTCATCGAAATTTATCTGGCGGTCGGACATCTTCCGGTAAATGCTGTAAAGGTGTTTCGCCCGGCCTTCCACGACGCCTTTGAGGCCGAATCGCTCCATCTCCCGGCTGATTATGGTCTTTACCTCCCGGGTGTACTGCTCCCGCTGCTCCTTGCTCTTATCCAGCCTTCCCTTCAGTTCCTCGTAAGCTTCAGGATAAAGATGGCTGAAGGACAGGTCTTCCAGCTCGGTTTTCATCCAATGTATCCCGAGCCTGTTGGCGAGAGGCGCGTATAATTCCAGGGTCTCCCGGGCGATGAAAACCTGTTTCTCCTTCCGCTGGAATCCCAGGGTGCGCATATTATGAGCCCGGTCGGCCAGCCGGACCAGAAGAATCCTGATATCCGAGGACATGGCCAGGATCATCTTCCGGAAATTTTCCGCCTGCCGCTCCTCCCGATCGCTGAAGCTTATCTTGCTGATCTTGGTGAGGCCATCCACGAGCGAAGCCACCTCCGACCCGAAGGCGTCTTCCAGGTCCTTGAGGGTGGCCAGGGTATCCTCAACCGTATCGTGCAGAAGTCCGGTGACGATGGTGGCCGCGTCCAGCCGCATGTCCGCGAGGATTCCCGAAACCTCCATCGGGTGGCTCAGATACGGTGCGCCGGACAGACGCACCTGCCCCTGGTGGACCGTAGCGGAATAGACATAGGCCTTCATGATCATCTCCTGCTCGGGGGGGCCAAGATATGACTGAACCTTATCGAGGATGTCGGTGATTCTTAACATAGGGCGTAAGGCTCGGGGGCCTTGGCTGGTTCAGGGTTGCAGCCTGAACCGTTTATTAATGTCCTGGTTCAATCAGCAAGATTGAACCAGCACGGATAGGACTTAAGCCGACTCTATTATATAATTGATTACCGTTTTCACGATGTCGGAAAGGGGAACCACTGAAACCTCGCCGGTCCGCCTGAGGCGCAACTCCACCTGGCCTTCCTGGAGTCTTTTGGGACCGACGGTTACCCGCAGGGGTATCCCGATCAGGTCGGCATCCTTGAACTTCACCCCGGCCCGTTCATCCCGGTCGTCCAGCAACACCTCTATCCCCTGCCCCTGGAGCTGACGGTAAATCAGCTCGGCGGCCTCCCGTTGTGACTGGTCGCTTACGTTAACCGCCACAACAGTCACCTGAAAAGGCGCGAGCGACATGGGCCAGATTATGCCGTCCTGGTCATGGTTCTGTTCTATCGTCGCCGCCATGGTCCGGCCTACGCCGATCCCGTAACATCCCATGATCATGATCTGCTCCCGGCCGTTTTTATCCAGGAAGGACGCACGCATGGCCTGTGAGTACTTGGTGCCCAGTTTGAACACATGACCAACCTCAATCCCCCGTGCAAGGCCAGTCTCACCGCCACAGCGGGGGCAGCGGTCGCCCTCTTTGGCAAATCTGAGATCGGCAAATGCTAATACCTCAAAGTCCCGCGGTTTATTGACATTGATCAGGTGATAGTCTTCCCGGTTGCCGCCCATGACAAAATTATACATGCCGATCAGGGAATTGTCGGCGACGATCCTGGCCTTAAGTCCCACCGCTCCGGCAAATCCCCTTGGGGCATTGGTGCACTTCTGGATCAGTTGCTCCGGGGCCAGCGCAAGATTCTCACAGCCCAGGAAATTCTTGAGTTTAATTTCGTTGATCTCTTCATTTCCCCGGATGAGTACGGCTACAGCCTCACCGTCGGCCTCGTAGATAATGGTTTTGACCAATGACGTCGGCGGAACGCCGAGAAAGGCGGATACCTCCTGGATGGTTGAGGCGCCGGGGGTAAAGACCTCCTCCCGGGGCAGGATAACCGCAGGTCGCCCGGAAATTTCAGGCGAAGGGACCTCGGCGCGTTCGATATTTGCCGCGTAATCACATTTCCTGCAGTGGAAAACCGCATCTTCGCCCGATTCGGCCAGAACCATAAATTCATGGGAAAATTTCCCGCCGATACTTCCCGAATCCGCCTCGACAGCGCGGAATTCCAGGCCGCACTTGCGAAATATTTCCTGGTAGGCATCAAACATTTTGCGGTAGCTCAGATCCGCCCCCTCATCATCGGCATCAAAACTGTACGCGTCTTTCATGCTGAACTCCCGGCAGCGCATGACGCCGAATCGCGGTCTGATCTCATCCCGGAACTTGGTCTGTATCTGATAGAGGATCTTGGGCAGTTGACGGTAGGTCTTAATGTCATTCCTTACCAGATCGGTGATCACCTCCTCATGGGTGGGACCGAGGCAATATTCCCTCTCATGACGATCCCGGAATCGGAGCAGTTCCTTGCCGTATTGCACCCACCTCTCTGACTCCTGCCACAACTCCATCGGCTGCACCATGGGCAGATGAACCTCCTGCCCGCCCGCGGCGTTCATCTCCCGGCGGATAATCTCTTCGACCTTCCTGATCACCCGATACCCCAGGGGCAGATAGGAATATATTCCACTTGTCAGCTTCCTGATCATCCCCGCGCGGATCATGAGTTGGTGACTTATTATCTCCGCATCAGACGGCACTTCCCTTTCGGTGGGAAGGAATAATTCTGAATAACGCATTAATCTCTTGTCCTTTCGGTCAATATCTGTTCTATTTCTGCAAGCAGTGTCTCTAGAAAATCAGTTTCCCGGATCTTTTTTACCGCCTTTCCCTTCTTGAAAAGCACCCCCATGCCCTTGCCGCCGGCGATTCCCACGTCCGCCTCCGCCGCCTCGCCCGGACCGTTGACTACGCATCCCATGAGCGCAACCTTCAGATACTCTTTCCTGCCCGCCATGCGCGTCTCCACCGCCTCGACAAGAGACATAAGATCAATTTCACAGCGGCCGCAGGTCGGGCAGGAAATAATGTCGGGGCCGACCTTCCTCAAATTGAGGGCGCGAAGAATCCCCCAGGCAATACCCATCTCGGCAACCGGGCTTCCCGTTACGGACACCCGGATGGTATCACCAATGCCTTCATGTAGAAGGCTTCCAATCCCGAGGGAGGATTTTATGGCCGCGTTGACCAGTGTGCCCGCCTCGGTAACCCCCAGGTGCAGGGGGTAGTCTGTTTGCCTCGATATCTCCCGATAAGCCTCGATCATCGTGGGCACATCAGACGATTTCAGGGATAGTTTGAGTGAGTCATGTCCAAGATCTTGAATAAAAGCCAGATTTTTCAAGGCGCTTTCCACCATGGCAAGCGCGGTGGGGCCGCCATGCCGGCGGAGAATCTCTTCCTCGAGAGAACCTGAGTTCACGCCGATGCGGATCACCACCCTACGTTCCCGGGCCTCTTTGACGACGGTCCTGATCTTGTCCGGTCCGATGTTCCCCGGATTGATCCGGATGCCGTCCAGACCGGCCCTGATGGCGAGGCAGGCCAGACGGTGATCAAAATGGATGTCCGCGATCAGCGGGATACTGATCATCTTCCTGATTTCAGGCAGAGCGGCAGCCGCTTCCCGGTCCGGAACGGCGAGCCTGACCGCCTCGCACCCCGCGGCTTGTAGTTCCCTGATCTGGCCGACCGTTGCCTTGACATCCCTGGTATCCGTGTTGGTCATGGACTGCACGACCACAGGGGCATCTCCGCCTAGCTGCAACCCGCCAAGAAAAATGGCCCTCGTCTTCCTGCGTTTAATATTTTGATCCAAGGCGGTCGCCCTCTCTAGTGCTTGTTCTCGGGCGGTTATGGAAAAGGGTTCGGTGCATGGGTCATCTCCGGGGAACGTCAGCGTCCCTGCCAACAGTAAAGGCAGAGATCATTCTCGGGCAGGCCGATCGCTTTAATCATATCTTCAATATTCAGGTATTTCAAGCTTGTAACATTAATATCCTTACGTACTACATCAACCATTTGGCGATACTTTTCGGACTGGTTATCCAGATAGGCGCGAAGATCATCCGGCTGCCCCCCTTCCAGCTCCGCAATAGCGCGCCTCGCCGCCAGTTCAGAGGCTGACCGCGTGGAGGTGGCGTAAATGCAGGGGAAGATAAGGGGCGGACAGGCGGCCCGGACGTGTATTTCCCTCGCGCCGCCGCTCCAAAGCTTATTAATGGTGAAGTTCTTCAACTGGGTTCCCCGGACGATCGAATCCTCACAGACGACCATCCGTCTTCCCTCGATAATCTCCCTCACGGCGCTCAACTTCATCGTAGCGACAAGGTCTCTGATTTCCTGCGATGGCGGGGTGTAACTCCTCCCGTACCCCGGCGTGTACTTCACCAGCGGCCGGCGATAGGGCAGTCCCGATTCTATCGCGTAACCAATCGCGTGTCCGACGCCCGAGTCAGGTACACCCGCAACAAGGTCCGCCTGCACATCATCATTTCTGGCCAGCAACCGGCCGCACCTCTCCCTCGCGCCCTCTACGCCAATCCCCTCATAACTCGAGGAGGGGTAGCCCGTATAGATCCAGAGAAAGGAACAGACCTTTTTTTCGTCTCCCGCCGGTTTTACGGTTTCGCATTTATCAGGCGTTATGAGAACGACTTCGCCCGGCCCGAGGTATTTTACCGTTTGATAGCCAAGGTTATTAAACGTGCTGGCCTCGGTGGCGACCGCGAAGGATTTATCCTCCTCCCCGCCGATTTTCTCGCCCAGGGTCAGGGGAAAACGACCGAGTCTGTCCCGGGCGGCATAGATGCCCCTTTCCGTCATGATGAGGACACAGAGGGAACCCTCAATAACATCCTGCATCTTCGTAATTCCGTCGACGATATCGTATCCGTGGCAGATGAGCTTTCCCGCCAGCTCGGCCTGGTTGATCCCCCCGGCCTCCATTTCATTGAACGAATCGCCATTGGCAAGAAGGATATTCGTCAGTTTTTCCTTGTTGGTTATCAGGCCGGTAGCCGCGATTGCGAAGGCGCCGAACTTGGAACGGATAATGAGGGGCTGAGGAGAATCATCATCAATGGCGCCAAGTCCCATGTGGCCGACCATCTTTTTGTAATCATCGACAAAACGCGATTTGAACTGGGCCTGACTGATGCTATGGATGCTGTTGAAGAACCCGTTTTCTCCAAAGACCGCCAGTCCGCCGTTTTCCGTCCCCAGATGCGAGTGGTAATCGGTCCCGTAAAAGAGGGACCGGGAACAGTTTTCCTTAGATACAATACCGAAGAGACCGCCCATAATGATCCTATCCTATGCAAGAATGTCAGGTCAGAAAATAGATTTTGTCTTTATCAGGTTCTTATGTGGCATAATAACAGTCTTTACAGGTCCCGCTCCCCTCAGACGGAAACATAACACCCAAGTTCCCACTTCAAGGAGAGGCCTACAACCCCAGTCTCCCTCCCCTTCAAGGGGAGGGCCGGGGTGGGGATGGGGTTAAATGACCACTCCGCAACTAAAACCCCATCCCCCTCCTAACCTCCCCCTTGAAGGGGGAGGAATAGGGCAGTGCCCCTCGCGAGGAACCATTAAGAGGAACCATTAAAGGGAGAGGAATCGGCAGTGCCATCATGATGTCCCCTTGAAGAGGACGAATCAAGCAGTCTCCTCCAAAGGCCTCCCTTGAAGGAGGAGGTACTAAACCCGATCCAGGAAGGGAATACAGGGATGTTGCGAAAGACTAACGAGACATTGCTGTATTTCACAAGCGCATCAGGTTAATCTATCCACCGCCCTGGCGATCCTTGCAATGCCCTCTTCAATGTTTTTCATCGAGGTCGCATAGGACAGGCGGATGTTTTCGTCATGACCGAATTCCACGCCGGGCACCAGGGCCACCTTGGCCTCCTCCAGTAAATAGGCGGCCAATTGGGTGGAGTTTTCAATCATAGCGCCCTTCCAGGAGCGGCCGTACAGGGAATCTACCCGGGGGAAGACATAAAACGCTCCTTGAGGCTTGCGGCAGGAGATGCCGGGGATGGCGTTGAGCGCATCGACGATGAAATCCCTGCGTCTTTCAAATTCCGCCGTCATGACTGCCACCACGGCCTGATCTCCCAAAAGGGCGCCTATGGCCGCCTTCTGGGAGATCGAGGTGGGATTTGACGTGCTCTGACTCTGGAGCTTAACCGTAGCGGCAACGATTTCCTCTGCGGCCGCGAGATACCCGATCCGCCAACCCGTCATGGCATAGGCCTTGGAGATGCCGTTTACTACGACGGTTTTATCTTTCAGCCTCTCCTCAACCTGGGCAATGTTATGGAATTCCTGGCCGTCGTAAATGATCTTCTCGTAGATGTCATCGGAAATGATCAGGATGTCACGGTCGACGAGAACCTGGGCGATCGCGGCCAGCTCGTCCCGGCTGTAGGCCGCCCCGGAAGGATTGGAGGGACTGTTTAGAATCAATGCCCTCGTGCGGGAGGTAATCGCGTCGGCGAGCCGGTTTGGTTCCAGCTTGAAGCCTTCCTCCTCAGTTGTATGGATAATCACAGGTTTTGCCCCGGCGAGGAGGACGATATCCGGATATGATACCCAGTAGGGCGAGGGGATCAAAACCTCGTCGCCCTCGTCAAAAAGCACCTGGGCCAGGTTGTAAAGGGTATGCTTGGCGCCGCATGAGACTGCCACCTGGGAACGTCTGTAACTAAGATGATTGTCTCGCTCCAGCTTGGCGATGATCGCATCCTTGAGTTCATCGATGCCGCCGACGGCGGTGTATTTTGTAAAACCCCCCTCAATGGCGGAGATAGCCGCCCTTTTCGCGTCCGGAGGCGTGTCAAAATCCGGTTCCCCCGCGCCGAAACTGACCACATCGACTCCCGCGGCCTTCATGGCCGTGGCCTTGGCCGATATGGCCAGGGTGGCAGAAGGCTTGATCAGAGCAAGGCGTCTCGCAAATCTCATAATCCGTTCCTCCGGCCATATTTTTCTTCCATTCGTTGATACACGATATCCGGGATCATCCCCTTTACCGATCCGCCCAGACTCGCTGCCTCCTTTATGATGCTGGAGCTTGTGTAAAACCATTTGTAGCCGGTCATGAGAAAGACCGTTTCAATCTCCCGGTTGAGGCGCCGGTTCATCAGAGCCAATTGGAACTCATACTCGAAGTCGGAAAGGGCGCGCAAGCCACGCAGGATCACATTGGCCCCGGAATTCTTCACATAGTCCACCAGCAGGCCGGGCGTACTGTCCACCGTGATGTTATTGTGATCTCGCAGCACCTCGCGGATCATTTCCTTTCTCTCCTCGACGGTAAAAAGGGATCGTTTCTCTGGATTATACGCCACCACCACAATCATCGCATCGAACATCCTGAGGCCGCGTTTGATGATGTCCACATGACCATTGGTTATCGGATCGAATGAACCTGGATACACCGCCACCTTGTGCATTGATTTTTACCCCTCCTGACTTTGGGGACAGATTTCAAATCTGTCCCCACGCACTAAAAATGTCAGTCTCGACCCGCCGTAATCACGAGCCTTCCATAACGTAAAAACTTCCGGCACCTCTATCTCTTCCCTTCCGGAGTGCTGGAAGACCAAAATACCTTCCCTGGCGAGGAGCCCGGCCGTCCCGGCAGAATCACCAGCCAGGACGGTCATGATCTCAGGGAGATGTTTTTTTTCATAAGGCGGGTCAACGAAGATGATGTCGAAGACTCGCCCTCGACTGTTGAGCAGAGAAATCGCCTTGCCGGCCTCCATGGTCAGGACTTCTGACCGACCTTCATAACCAAGACTGGTAATATTCTTCCTCAACTCACCAGCCACCGAGGCGTCCTTCTCGACGAACACCGCCTCCCCGGCGCCCCGGCTGAGTGCTTCGAGTCCAACGCTTCCGGACCCCGCGAACAGGTCCAGAAATAATTTATCCCGGACCCCGGAAAGAATGTTGAAAATTGCCTCCCTGATTACACCGGATGAAGGTCGTACCAGCGCGCTGCTGACAGAACGGAGGCGCCGGCCCCTGGCCTCACCGCCGGTAATCCTCATAGGTAATCAGTAATCAGGATCTCCGCGATCTGGACGGCGTTCAAAGCGGCGCCTTTCCTGATGTTATCCGAAACAATCCAGAGGTTTATTCCATTGGGAATCGATTCGTCCTCTCTGATTCTCCCTACGAAGGTCTCGTCCCTCCCCGCCGCGCGAATAGCCAGGGGATATTCGAGGTCTTTGGGGTTGTCCAAAAGCGCAACGCCAGGGGCAGCCGCCAGCAGCTTCCTTACCTGCGCTACTGAAATTTTCTCTTCGGTTTCAATATTAACCGACTCGCTGTGACTGTAAAGCACCGGCACCCGGACCGTGGTGGCCGTGACGGCAATGCCTTGGTCATTGA
Source organism: Smithellaceae bacterium (assembly GCA_034368785.1). Taxonomy (GTDB): domain Bacteria; phylum Desulfobacterota; class Syntrophia; order Syntrophales; family CAMTWB01; genus CAMTWB01. Next base: position 20,239 of record JAXMLI010000257.1, read on the forward strand.
AGATCTTTTTCGTTTCATTGACCATTTTCATCTCTTCCTTCGTGTAGCCATTATCCAGGAAGACATCGATCTGCGGAAGACAATTGAAGGCAATCTGGTGCGGGTATACCTTCACCTCTGGTTCCCGGCCATCCAGGATCGCCCTGGTCTGATCGAGGAGTTCGGCGATGGCCTTCTTACCCGTGCCGGAGACGGACTGGTACGTGGAAACGACGATCCTCTTGATCCTTACCGCGTCATGAATCGGCTTCAGCGCGACCACCATCTGAATAGTGGAACAATTTGGATTGGCGATGATTCCCTTGGCCTTATACTGGGCAATCGCTTCCGGGTTGACTTCCGGCACCACCAGTGGAACATCCGGCGCCATCCTGAAGGCGGATGTGTTATCAATCACCGCGCAGCCGGCTTTGGCCGCGAGCGGGGCGTATTTTTCGCTGATACTCCCGCCGGCGGAAAAAAGACCGATATCCATGCCGATAAACGAATCTTCCGTAAGCATGCTGACCGGCACCGGAACTCCCCGAAAAAGAATTTCCTTACCCACTGACCTCTCAGACGCGAGCAGGAGGAGGTTTTTGACCGGAAAATCCCGCCTCTCCAGAACACGGACCATTTCATTGCCCACTGCCCCCGTCGCACCGACAACGGCCACATTGAATTTTCTCATTTTCATTTTCCCCTGGACTATTTGGTGTTTGTGTTCAGTATTTCTTCTCTTTCTTTTACCTCATGGCCGGGTTTTTTAATTAGTCTCATGAGCCACCAGACGGGACCGGAAAGGCCATATCCAAAGGCAAAGGTAAACAGCATGATCTGTGGCTCGGCCACAATTACCGTCATGACAAATACAATAAGAACCAGCGACATGAGCGGTTTTTTGGCAAAATAATTCAGATCCTTGAAACTGTAATAGCGGATGGCGCTCACCATCGACAAAGACAGGCAGAAGATAAGTAAAAGAACAAACAGATGTTTAAACTCGCCCTCGCCCCCAAGATAGAGGTAGAGCTGAATTCCCGTGGCAATTACAGCCGCCGCGCCGGGAATGGGCAGTCCTTTGAAATACTTGCTTTCGATCTGTCCGATCTGAACATTAAACCGGGCCAGTCGCAAGGCCCCGCAGGCCACATAGAGGAAGGCCACCAGCCAGCCGACCTTGCCGAAGGAAGACAATGCCCAGTTGTAGGCAAGGATTGCCGGGGCTACCCCGAAGGCAACAAGATCGGAGAGTGAATCAAATTCGCTGCCGAATTTACTCATCGTCTTGGTAATCCGCGCGATCCTCCCATCCAGGCTATCGAGGATCATGGCAATGATGATAAAAGATGCCGCCGCGGCAAAGTCCAGGTTCATGGAGGATATGATCGCGTAAAATCCACAGAACAGAGAGGCCGCGGTAATGCTGTTGGGTACGATATATATCCCTTTTTTTAGACCGTCCTTTTTAAAATAGGTTTTGTGCTTCATTTCCTTACCCCCAATACAGTTTCTCCGGCCCGGACCTTCTGCCCTAATTCAACCTGGATATCTATGCCATGGGGCAGATAAATGTCCACCCGGGAGCCGAACCTGATAAGCCCGAATCGCTCGCCCTTCTTAACTGCCATGCCCGTCTTAACCCAGCAGACGATTCTTCGGGCAATCAACCCGGCAATCTGAACAAACATGATTTCCTCATTGCGGCCCGTCCTGATTACCAGGTAATTCCGCTCGTTGTGTATTGAGGCCTTGTCAAGATCCGCGCGAAGAAACTTTCCTTCTTTGTAATCGATGGCCCAAATCTTCCCCGCGCAGGGTATTCTATTCACATGGACGTTAAATACGTTCATAAAGATACTGATCATCATGAATTCGCCCCTGATGAGACCGCTTTCCGTGACATTGTCGATTTTGATAATCTTGCCATCCGCGGGGGATACGACCGATCCCTCATCCTGGGGGCTCTCCCTTTGGGGGTTTCGGAAGAAGGCAACAACAAAAATCGTAACCAGCGAGAAGAAGATGGTCAACCAAAATAATTCAAACACCGCAAAGATGAAGGTAATAGTCAAGGAAATCAGGATAAAAGGAAGCCCCTCCCGGACGATATATGATTCATGGTTCATTGATTTTAACCTCACCAGTATCCTTAAGACACTCTCTTCGGCTGTTTGTATAATAAGAGGGAGAGCAAGTCAATCCAGAGTTAAAATTTAAGGCCGTAGCGCTTCAGACTGCCGGCTGATAGCCTAAAAAGCAAAAAGAGCTAAATCGCCTCGGATGGGCGGAGATAGACCGGCTTCAGGGTATCGGCAGCATCCGCCCCCCCCTTCTCGTACCTTCTCAGGCCTAATATGCCGACTGAGGTGGCGCGGATCAGATCATAATGAGGGGCGGTGAACCGGGCCTTACCAGGGAGGGCGGTTACGATAATATCCCGATATCTCATTGCTCCATCGCCGATAAAAATGGTTTCACCAGTTATTTCCGCCAACATATCGGCGACTTCAACAACCCTTTCCCCCAGAATAACTTCCGGCATTCCATCAGCGGAGGTTTTATAAAGGGCGCAATAGACCTGATTCTTTCTCGCGTCCAGCATGGGGCAGACGGGAAT
>JAXMLI010000258.1:0-6253 GCA_034368785.1 Smithellaceae bacterium
TTATGGAAATAGACAGGGAAAAGATTTCCCTGGCCGAAAAAATGAGCGATATTCTTGAACAGCTTCAGGAACAGGACGGGATTACGCTTGAGGATCTTCTCATCAATGGCGTAAGCAGACGGCACCTGGTATATGCCTTCCTGGCCCTGCTTGAGCTGGTTAAAATGGGATTTCTCAGGATCTACCAGGGCGAGTCATTTGGCGTAATCCGGATCTTCCTCAAGGTGACGTAGGAGATGGAAAACCTCAAGGCGATCATAGAGGCGATGATATTTGCTGCGGAGCAGCCCCTTTCGCTCGATAGAATCCACGAGATCTTGCCGGAACTCGAGAAGGCCGAGCTGTCCCGGGTCATTGAGATCATGACAAACGAGTGCCGGGAAATGGGCCGGGGAATAGTCCTGGCTCAGGTTGCCGGCGGATTTCAGTTCAGGACAAGAGAAGACCTCAACGCCTGGGTGAAGAAGAGCAGGGCCTCCCGTCCTGCCTCTCTCACCGTGGCCTCCCTGGAAACCCTGGCGATTGTGGCATACCGCCAGCCGATCGTGAAGGCAGAGATAGAAAGGCTCAGAGGCGTGGATGCTACCGCTCCCCTGAGAGGTCTCCTGGAAAAGAAGCTGGTGCGGATTGTGGGCAGGAAGGATGTGCCGGGAAAACCGATAATATACGGAACCACCAGACGTTTTCTCGAGGTCTTCGGACTGAATGACCTCTCTGAATTGCCGACCTTGAGAGAACTCAAGGATATGGAAGGGTGACGGCCTCGTAAAAAGTCCGGATGCTGCGTTGCGCTGCATCCTTCGTCACTGCGGCGTGTTCCGGGGACACGTTCCGATCCCTTCGGGCTTCCGGAACATGTCCCCGACGCCTCATTCCTCAGGATTTGCGCGCCTTGCCTGCGGAACTTTTTACGAAGCCGTCGCATTTGTCAAACGTTTTGACTTTTTGTGAGTTTATCAAGGATGATACTTTGAAGGAAAGGCTACAGAAGATCATAGCTCACGCGGGAATCGCGTCCAGACGCGCAGCTGAGGCGCTGATCCTGCAGGGGAGGGTTACCGTCAATGGTGAAATTGTCACCAGGCTTGGCGTGGTCGCTGATCCCGCCCTCGATGAAATAAGGGTGGATGGGGCGCTGGTCACGAAGGAAGAGACGATTGTTTATATTATGCTCAATAAACCTGCCGGATACGTGACCACAATGCATGACCCCCAGGGGAGGCCGACGGTCAAGGATCTGCTTGCCGGCGTGAAGCAGCGGGTATATCCGATAGGAAGACTTGATTATGATTCCGAGGGATTATTGCTCTGTACCAATGACGGGGACCTTGCCCAGCGATTGCTGCATCCCCGTTACTTGATCCCCAAGACATACCGTGTCAAGATCAGGGGCAGCTTTCCGCAAAAAGACCTGTTGTCGATGGCAAAAGGCGTCATGCTTGATGATGGTCTCTTCAGACCCGGGAAGATAGAGGTGGAGAAGGTTAATAAAAAGAGCACCTGGCTTGTCCTGACGATCCAGGAGGGAAGGAACAGGGTAATAAGAAGGGCCTTTGAAAAATTGGGTTACTTCGTGGCGAGACTGATCAGGGTGCGCTTTGGCGCACTGGAACTGGAAGGCCTGCTGCCGGGCGAGTACAGATATTTGAAAAAAAGGGAGCTGAATATGTTGGGATCAGCGAAAAATACCTTGACATTGCCTTTAATTTAAAAGATATTCCGCCACAAATCATGGACGTACATATCGCTTTCTTGCGCCTGAGGCGATAACAATTAACAGGAGGATTGTATGAATAAGTCTGAACTCATTTCGGCCTTGAGTGAAAAGGAGAGCCTCTCCGAAAAGGCCTCGAGCGAAATAATCAATCATATTTTCAAAAGTTTTACCGATGAACTAAAGAAAAGCGGACGAATAGAGATCAGAGGTTTTGGCAGCTTCGTGGTGAGAAAATACGATGCTTATACGGGCAGAAACCCCAAGTCGGGAAAGAAAATCAAAGTAGCCCCGAAGTGTTTGCCTTTCTTCAAGGTTGGCAAAGAACTCCGGGAAATGGTGGATGGCAAGAAATAGGAAGTTTCGTTCCCCGTAAAAAGTGTGACGTCAAAGAGGGGGATGCGTCTTGCTCCCCTTCTTTAACGTTGCGTCTGGTTTGCCTCCGATCGCAGTTAAAAAACAATCCCCTCCTCCCGAAAACTGAAGTGGTTGTTCTCCCCGACAATAATATGGTCATGAACGTCAATATTGAGGGCTCGCCCTGTGTCCCTGATGGTTTTTGTCAACTGGATGTCCGCCGGTGAAGGCCTTACTTCGCCGGAGGGGTGATTGTGCACTAAAATGAGGGCCGTGGCCTTTTTCCGCAGGGCATTTTCCAGAATCTTCCTGGGATAAACCACCGCCTGGTTTACTATCCCCTCCTGAACTGTTTCGATCTCGATGATTTTGTTCTGCGCGTCCAGGTAAATGGCGCTGAATCGTTCGTCTTTAAGACCGCCAAAGGCCATCTTGCAGTAATCGAGCAATTCCCTGGAACTGCTTATCTGAACCTTTTTTCTCGCCTTTTCGCCCAGATAAATCGCGGAGACATCCTTCACGAGCTTCATCAGAATCGCCGAATGTGCGCCAAGACCGGGGGTATCTTCAAGTTCTTTGAGATCGGCGTCCAGGATACCCTTGAAATCATGAAATTTAGCCAGGAGAGCCTTCGCCGGTGGCTTAACATCTTTCCTGGGAATGGCGTACGAAAGAAGAAGCTCAAAGATTTCGTAATCGTGAAACCCTGAAATCCCGCCGGCCTTGTATCTCGCCTTCAAGCGCTTCCGATGTTCGGTATGGTGAGGCGCCGCTGCTTTGATCACTTGGGTTTTTCACACCTGCACGTCGAGAACCCCAGGATATGATAGAGCGGGCAGAAGTTAAATGCCGCCGTGATCAACGGCACGAGGCCGATCAGGCCCCACCATCTTTCGTAATGAATTCCCGCCGCCAGGATGGCTGTTCCGATAATCGCCCTGATCAAACGATCAGCGCCCCCGATGTTCATGTTTTGCATGGCATGTCCCTCCTATAAGACGACTTCGTGAAAGGCAGGCAAGATGCCTGCCCCCATTTTCAGGTGAAAACCCCCGAATGCTCCAAGCGGTTGACTTAAATGGTTAAATTCAGATTGACGAAGTCCCAGTTAATGAGCTTTCCCATAAACATTTTGAGATAGTCTCCCCTTCTGTTCTGGTAATCAAGATAGTAGGCATGTTCCCAGACATCCACGGTGAGGAGCGGTTTGAAGCCATGGGCCACCGGGGTGTCGGCGTTGGCGGTCTTGGTGATTCTCAGGGCGGAACCGTCCGAAACCAGCCATGCCCAGCCACTGCCGAACTGGGTGAGACCGGCATTGATAAACTCATCGGAGAACTTCTCGAAACTGCCCCAGGTGGCAGCGATCTTTCTGGCCGCCATGCCGGTGGGCATCCCGCCACCTTGGGGTTTCAGACATCGAAAGTAGAAGGTGTGATTCCAAACCTGGGCGGCGTTATTGAAGATACCGATGCGGAGGTTGTCGCCGGCTGACTCTCTGATAATTTCTTCCAGGGTCTTGCCTTCCAGATTTGTGTCCGCGAGGAGTTTGTTGAGGTTGTCCACGTAGGTTTTATGGTGTTTGCCGTGGTGAAGATCAAGGGTGTTGGCGCTGATATGTGGCGCGAGGGCCTCCTTCGCGAAGGGTAAATCAGGTAATGCTATCATTAGCCGTCTCCTTTCTTTAGTTTCGTTCGTGGTTGATGATCCCTGGTCAATTTGCCGCCTCCTTTGGCGGCTTAAGCATTAAAGATCCCAGGGCGCCGGTAAAGGCGGCCCCGGAGGAGAGGAAAAATCCGATCCGGTATGTGCCTGTGAGATCGGCCAGATATCCCGCCAGGGCAGGCCCCAGCATCTGGCCGATACCGAAAAGGACGGTGATCATGCCAAGTCCGGCCGGGGCAAGTCTGGCGCCGATAAAATCTCCTGTGGCCGCGGCGATAATCGCCGGGATCGCAAAGGCGGTTATGCCAAAAAGGAGGGCCGTTGACCAGTGGAAAAATGGACCATGACCAAGGGCGAATATGGCAAAACAGGTTCCCTGAAGGGCGAAGACCATGGATAAAGCGAGCCTGCGTCCGATCAGATCGGAGATGTTTCCCCAGACCAGGCCGCTGAAAATGCCGAGCAGGCCCACGGTAGACCAGAGATAGCCTGCGGTCCTTTCCGGCAGTCCGGCCTCGCGGATGAGATAAACAGAAAAGAAGTTTATCATAATGATGTAGGAAAATCCGAAGAGGAAATAGAGCAGACCAAGTTGCCATATTTCCCTGGAGCGATAGATGAGGCGCCAGTTGAACGGCAATACCGCCGGGACGCCGGGCTGCTGGCCGCTGGCGATTTCTGTGAAAGCCACTGGTCTGATCCCCATTTCATCAGGGGAGTTCCTGAGAAAAACTGCGGCCAGAAGACCAATGGCAACGACCGCGGCGCCCAGGAAATACCAGCTCCAACGCCATCCGTCATCATGGTAGGCGCCGTTTATCATGGGGACTAAAATACCCGCCAGAGCGATGCCGATCCCGGAGCCTCCAACGGCAAGTCCCGCCGCCATCCCACGGCGCCGGGGTGCAAACCAGGAGGAGAGCAGTCCCATGACCGGAACGTTGCTCCCGCCACTTCCCATGCCGGTGATGAATCTCATCGCCATGGCCATGCCCAGGGCGCCGGCCAGACCGGTTAAGACCATGGCTATTCCGGCCATGATGAGAGAGAAAGAGATGATTACCCGCGGTCCATACTTACTGGCCATAATCCCGCCGGCCAATGAGAATATCAGGTAGCCAAAAAAATTGATCGAGGCCAGGAGTCCCATTTCGGTGTTGCCCACCCCGAGCCCTTCCATCATATTGGGATAGATCATCGTGAAGGAAAATCTTCCCAGTCCCAGAGATCCCAGCACGACCATGACGCTCATGGCGGCCACGATGTAACCGTAATGAACCCTGTATTTAGTATCTTGCATATGCCTTCCTTAATTCAATCACCGTCAATCTTTTCTGAAATCGAGCCACATTACATAGAAGATCATGAAAAATGTCCCCATCGTTGCCGGCAGGACGCTTTCTCTGGATAAAAAGGTCAGGGCAAGACCTCCGGCAATGCCATAGTTCTTCAACGTTCCCAGAAGAACGAGGCTGGTCAGGATATCGGCGCTGACATGAAAGAAACGTCCAATCAGCTTGATCAGAAAGCCCAGCAGGAAGGTGCTGGCGAAGGCGATCAGGGCAACGGGCAGCAGCGCGCCGGGAAGGCCCATCAGGATGTCTTGATTCAGCCCGGTTGCGGTGTAGAGAATCAGGAAAAACAGCCAGTTTATTATCGTGCCCTTTACCGGCTCGAGCTTGAGATTCCACCCCTTCCAGATCAGCAAACGTGAAAGTAGCAGGGGGAGCGCCACAAGCTGCAGGACGATATTTACAAGATCGAAAGGGTTGATCAGGCGGGCGCCGATCAATCCGATTACGATCAGCGGCAGAAGGATCAGGCCGCCCAGATACGCGCCGACGGTGCCAAAGAGGGCGTATCTGGCGTTTCCTTTGAGGATAGCCGAAAAAGGGATAACGGCGATCGCGGGAGGAACTGCCGCCATTAAGACGAATCCCTTCCAGAGATTATCTTCCCGGATAAAGGCGGCGCTCAGGGCAATAATAAAATTACCCAGGAGCAGGTAACTCATGGCGATACCGGCCACCGCCGGCAGGAAAAGTTCCCGGGGAGATCTCAGGATGCTGTTGCTTATGGCCATGGTAGAGAAGGTTAGCACGAGGGTAAGGGCGGGAAGCGTAAGAGGCTTGGTCAGGCCCGCCGCCTGGGGAAATAATAATCCCAGGCCAAGGGCGAAGAGAAAGATGAAGTTCCTGTTGGTAAGTAGTCCGGTAAGCCAATTCATGGCTGCTCCAAGAGGGATGACTTCGTAAAAAGCGACCCACGCCGCCCGGCGGCCCCATATCGGCAAGTAACCTGCGTTTAAATTTCGGAGGGCCACGCTCCGTCGCGGCCGCAAAAGCTTTGAATGGAGCAATTGTGCTGCGGACGCGACGGAGCGCGTCCCTCCAACGAAAAAACTAATTACATAATATCAAGATGTAGATGTAGTAGATGTGGAGTTAGGGCTCGTAAAATTATTAACGTTACAAATTACCTTTAGGACAAATGGAATAGTTCCAGTCGCCATGAAAA
>JAXMLI010000259.1:0-4406 GCA_034368785.1 Smithellaceae bacterium
TTTCCAGATAGTCGTGATGCTGGGACGCCACCAGATTGGTGGCGAAACGAGATTGAACGATCTCAATAGTATCGCCTGTTTTCAGGGTAAATGACTCCTGACCATCCAGGGTCACCGTAGCCCCCTTTTCCTTCGTCCAGAGGGTCACGGAAATCCTGGACGATGAGGGCAGGATAATGGGGCGATTGGTCAGGGTGTGCGGGCAGATGGGATTGATGATGATCAGTTCCTGGGTGGGCAGGATGATTGGCCCGCCGGCGGAAAGGGAATAGGCCGTTGAGCCGGTGGGGGTGGAAACGATCAGACCATCTGCCCGGTAGGTTGTAAGAAAACGTCCGTCCACAAAAGTTTCCAGGGACACCATCCGGGAAAGACTTCCCCGATTGATGACCACATCGTTTAAGACCGAATGTGTCACAGGCTTATTCTGTCCGCGACGGATAAGGACATCGAGCATCATCCTCGTTTCAGTCCTGAACTGTCCCTGGATGACCAGCTCCATGACGCTGGTCATTTCATTGAGATTAACTTCCGTAAGGTACCCGAATACCCCCAGATTTATCCCCATGATGGGGATCGGCACATCCTTAACCAGACGGGCCGTCCTCAAGAGGGTGCCATCGCCGCCGATAACTACCAGCAGTTCTGTCATTTTTTTAAGCCTGCCTATGGTGTAACCGGGGGAGTTCCCGATCTTGCGCGCGATTTCCTGCTCCAGAAATACCGTAACATTCTGCCGGGCGGCCCATTGCAGCAAATGGCCGACGTGTAATGGCGATTGATCCTTCTCTATGTTAGCGATTACACCTATCTTTTTAATAACCATAGCCACCTCGCAATTTCACGACCTCCTAGCATAATAAAGGCGCGCTGTCCAATTTTATTGGCCGGCATTGACGGCGGCCTCCGCATAGATCTTGACAATTTCTCCTTATATGAGCTACGGGGTAAGGGCGAAAGGAATGTGATTCGATGGGACTGGCTAAAGGGACGTTTACATTTTCACGATTTCGGATAGAAACTGATCCTGCCATCGCCAAGGATGGGGACAGAGCTGAGCAATTAAGAAAGAACGCTTTCCTGGGCCTGCCGGAAAAATACCATGAAAAGGCCTTGGGATGGTCGGTGCTTGACAATCCCCTGGAGGATGATATATCCACGGACAAAATCACCTTCGGTGATTACTTGGCCTTTTGCCTGCGCATAGACAGAAGAGAGCCATCTCCCGCCCTTGTCAAGATCAAAACCCTGGAAGCGGAAAAAAGTTACCTTGCCGAGAAGGGTCTGAAGAGGCTGCCCAAAGCCCTTCTGCTGGAAATAAGGGAAGCGGTCCAGGAGAAGCTCAAGCGGTTGACCCAGCCGGTGCCCACATTCTTCGACCTGTACTGGGACCCGCAGAACAGTATTATCTTTTTTGGCTCCCTCGCGGATAGGGCCATCGAGGATTTCGATAATTTCTTCAAGGAATCATTCGGACTCAGGCTCTCCCATTATCTGCCGGAGATCACCGGCGAGGAACGAGCGCCGGCGCAGCCGATGAACGATCAAATCGGAATTTCTAATGAGAATAGCTCGAACCGCGTGGAAACAAAGCCCGATGAGGTGAGTCTGCGAAGAGATTTTCTTACCTGGCTCTGGTTCAAGGCGGAAGAGAAAAACGGCACCGTCGCCCTGCCCGGGGGGAAGGAAATCGAGGTCTCTTTGGGCCAGAGGCTTGTACTCACTTCCGGAGACGGGGAATACATCGAAACGTTAGTCTGCCAGGGACGCTATTCCGACCATAAAGAAGCCCGGGTGGGCCTGAGTCAGGGCAAAAGGATCAAGGAGGCGAGGATAGGCATCTCTCATGATTCCATGGACTGGGAATTTACCCTGAAGGCGGATCGACTGCAATTCCAGTCGGTAAAATTGCCGGTCATGGCGGCTGACGAAGAGGAAAGTCCGCAGGGACAACTCCTGGAAAGGATATATCTTATCCAGACGCTGACCGATTACGTGGACAGCCTGTATCGGCTGTTCCTGAAGATCCGGCAATCCCCTGACTGGCTGGCCCGGGAACTGCCTCTCCTCGAGAGGGTTCTTGCGCGCTGATAAGGTTGTTGTCCTCTAAAAGCAAGATTGACGACTTTGAAATAGGATGGCTTGACGCTATGGTTGCTTCGCCTACCGGAAATCCAGATAAAGAGCTGCAGCGACTGGAAAAAAACCTGATGCTGCGAAAATCCCTGCTCGATATCACCAACCGCATTCACGCCGCTCAGAATATCAAGCAGATCCTGGTTGACCTCAAAGACGGCATTCTCAGCCTTTTTAACGCCAATTCGGCAACGATCTATGTGAGGGACTGGCGTTCCAACGAAGTATTTTCGCTCTTTCTGACCGGCACCCTCGTTCAGGAAATAAGACTGCCCATAAACAAGAAGAGCATCGCCGGCTATGTGGCCTTCTCGGGCAAGCTGCTCAACATTGCCGATGCCTATGACGATGAAGAATTGCAGGCGATAGATCCAGCCCTCTCCTTTGACAAGTCCTGGGATATGAAGACGGGCTTCAGGACGACCCAGATATTGACCGCGCCGATCCATTACAAAAATGATCTGATGGGCGTGGTCCAGATATTAAACAAGAAAGCCGGCGGGGGCGCTTTTTCCAAGGAAGAGCAATCCTTTTTACAGGAAATAGCCGGTGTCCTGGGAATCGCCTTTCACAATCAGCAGAGGTTTGATCGGCGTCGGAAAACCCGCTTCGATTTTCTCGTCAGCCGGGGACTCCTCAAGGAAGATGAGCTGGAAATGGCCTGGGTTGAGGCCAGAGAGCTGGATGAACCCGTCGATGACCTGCTGCGCCGGAAACACAAGATTTCCAAGGAGGATCTCGGAAAGTCCTACGAGGATTTCTACCGCTGCAAGTTCGTTCAGTTTAATGATAAATTCCCCATCCCGGGGGAACTCCTGAAAAACTTAAAAAGGGATTACCTCTCAAGGGAACTCTGGGTTCCCCTTGATAAGGTAGATGACGCCATCCACGTCCTCGTGGATGATCCCACGAACATCGTAAAAAAGGATGTGATAGAAAGCATCCTCAAAACAAAGTCCGTCGTTTATAATATCGCCCTTGTGGAGGATATACTGAAGTTTATCGGTTATTTCTTCGGAACCTCCGCCGGGGAATCCACATTCAAGGATATCCTTGGCAAACTGGAAATGGAAGACGAAGCTACCGATGATGAAGGCGATATTATCACCGAATCGGACAGCGTGATCATGCAGCTTGTGAACAAGGTGATAAATGACGCCTATTCCCGCAGGGCGTCGGACATTCACATCGAACCCAATGTGGGAAAAAAGAATGTGGAGATACGCTATCGCGTCGATGGCGACTGCAGCATATACCAGACCGTTCCTTTCAGTTACCGGGCGGCCATCATCTCCCGGGTCAAGATCATGGCCAATCTTGATATCACCGTAAAGAGACTCCCCCAGGACGGCAAGATCAAGTTTAAAAAAACGGGGGGGGATGAAATCGAACTCCGGGTGGCCACGATCCCTACCCAGGGCGGGGTTGAGGATGTGGTGATGCGTATCCTGGCGAAGGGCGAAACCATGCCCCTCGAGCTGATGGGTCTGAGCAAACGGAACTCCGACGAACTGAAAAAGATCATGGCCAAGCCCTACGGCATGATGCTGGTGGTAGGTCCCACCGGTTCCGGCAAGACCACCACCCTGCACGCCACCCTCCGTGAGATCAATAAGCCGGACAGAAAGATCTGGACCGCCGAAGACCCCGTGGAGATAACCCAATACGGGCTCAGGCAGGTACAGGTTCATCCGAAGATCGGCTTTGACTTTGCCGCGGCCATGCGGGCCTTTCTCCGGGCGGATCCGGACGTGATCATGGTGGGGGAGATGAGGGATTACGAAACCGCAAAAACCGGCGTAGAGGCCTCCCTCACCGGGCATCTGGTCCTCAGCACCCTCCATACCAACAGCGCCCCGGAAACAATTGTGCGGCTTCTGGATATGGGGATTGACCCCCTTAATTTTGCCGACGCGCTGCTGGGCATCCTTGCCCAGCGCCTGGTCAGGACATTGTGCAAAAACTGCAAGGAACCATACCACCCATCACGGGATGAATACGATGAAATATGCATGAGTTATGGTCAGGAATATTTCGACAAGCTTGATATGCCTTATCGGGACGAGTTGACCCTTTACCGGCCCAAGGGGTGTGAGACATGCGATAAGTCGGGATATAAGGGGAGAATGGGAATCCACGAACTCCTGGTAGGCACAGACGAAATAAAGCGGTTAATCCAGCGTAAGTCTACCGTGGAGGATCTCCGGAACCAGGCCATTTCCCAGGGAATGACAACCCTCCTGCAGGACGGCATCATGAAGACTTTCAGC
>JAXMLI010000260.1:0-6210 GCA_034368785.1 Smithellaceae bacterium
TTAAAAGAGGGAACGGCGGACAATCTGTTTCGCGAGGTATGCGATCAGGTGGATCAGAATGTCCGGGTTCACAGGCTTGCCGGGCTTGGGGGTTCGGCCAGGTGGTTTGCCGCTGCCGAACTTTTCCGTCGTTTACGCAAAACCTTAGTGATAGTAACCGCCCAGGAGAAGGATGCCAAGGCTGTTGTTGAGGACATGGCATTTTTTTTGGGCGAAGAGAAGGTATTTCACTACCCCTCCTGGGATATTCTCACGACCGATATATACGCCCTGCAGAGGGATACTGATCTTGCGAGGATGGCCTTGCTCTACCGGCTCCTCTGGGAGACCCCGCTTATTGTGGTGATTTCCCTCCAGGCGCTTCTGCAGCGGGTTGTTCCTAAAGAAGTCTATGAAGAGCAGCTTGGATTATATTTTACAACTCAAACCCTGGATCGGGGGGAGCTGCTCAACAATCTGCTATCCGGCGGCTATGAGCGGGTCAGCCTGGTGGAGGAGCCTGGGCAGTTCGCCGTCCGGGGCAGCATTATCGATATCTTCCCCCCCTTCTATGACCAGCCTCGACGGCTGGAATTTTCCGGCGATGAGATAGAGCTGATCAGGATTTTTGACCCTCAATCTCAACGCTCCACCGGCGTGGTTGCCGAGGTTGCCGTCGCGCCCGCGCGGTGCATTATCCTGACAGAGGAAAGACGGAAACTGGCCCTTAGAAATATCCGTTTGCGTGCCGATGAGCTGGAACTTCCCAGGGCGCTGAGGGCCAAATTGGCAGGCGCCCTGGAAAACGGCGCTGTTTCTTCGCTGAATCCCCTCTTTTTACCCCTCTTCTATGATTCGCTCGCTTCCGGAGAGGTCGAGCCCGCGGGAGCGGGCGTAGAGACCGGACTGTCCTCTTATGGCCTGGGTAGTTTCTTCGACTATCTGCCGGCGGATGCCCTGATCATTCTGGACGATCAATCGGCCTTAAAAAGCAAGGGTGATCAGCTGGCGCATCAGCTTGATCGGTTTTTTCTGAAGGCGCGCGAGGAGGGCAAGTTTTTCCTGGCGCCCGAGACGACCTATCTCCGCGAGGAGGAACTGGAAAGTAATTACTCCCGCTTTGGGCGCCTGATCATGGAAGGACTCACCATCAGCGGCACGGAAGGCCCGGGATGTCCCGAGGGAGGTGTTTTTGATTTCGCGACCGAGTCTCTGGGTGGAATCAGGACAGAGCTGAGGGGGCTTGCCTCCGATGAGGGGCTGCTTAAGCCGCTCGTCGCTAAAATAAGGGGGTGGCTTGCCGGGGGGAATCTGGTGGCCTTTCTCCATAGTGGGCCGGAGGAGGGGCAGCGCTTGTCCCATCTTTTCTCCCTTCATGATCTGCCTTACGAAAGACCAGAAACAGATTTTCTTCGGGAGGTTTGGGACCATCAGCCCAATAGGTCAAGCATCCTGCTTGACCGGTCAGGCAAGATGCCTGCCCTATTTTCAGAGGAAAGACCAAACGCAGATTTTCTTCGAGAGGCCCGGGACCATCAGGGACGGGGCCGGCTTGTCCTCTGTGACGGTCATCTGAAGAACGGTTTCTACATGCCTCTCTTGAAACTCGTGGTAATCAGCGAGGAGGAGGTGTTCGGCAGAAAAACCCACCCCCGGAGGGTGAAACAGGCCCGGGCAGGATTCTTTCTCCAGTCCTTCGCGGAACTAAAGGAAGGTAATTTCGTGGTACACACGGATCACGGAATAGGAATTTACCGGGGACTGCATAAGTTGAATATCGTGGATAATGAAAACGATTACCTCTTATTGGAGTATCTTGACGGGGACAAGCTGTACATTCCCGTTGACAGGCTGGCCGTCATCCAGCGATACATGGGACCGGAAGGATACCAGCCGAAGCTTGACAAGCTCGGGGGCGGCACCTGGGAGGCGGCGCGGGAAAGGGTAAAAAAATCGATCCGGGACATTGCCGAGGAGTTGGTAGCCCTCTATGCCGCCCGTGAGGTGACAGAGAGGAAGCCCTTCTGCCCGCCGGACAGCCTGTATGAAGAATTCTGTTCCACCTTCGAGTATGAAGAGACCCCTGATCAGGCCAAGGCCATTGAGGATGTAGCCCTGGACATGGACCAGAGAAAGCCGATGGATCGCCTGATCTGCGGAGATGCCGGATTCGGGAAGACCGAAGTGGCGCTCAGGGCCTCCTTCCGGGCCGTGATGGATGGGAAACAGGTGGCCCTTATGGTTCCAACCACAATCCTGGCGGAGCAGCATTTTCAGACCTTTTCCCGCAGGTTCCAGGATTTCCCTGTTCGGGTGGAGGTAATCAACAGGTTCAAGTCCCGTACCAGGCAAAAAGAGATCCTGGCGGAGTTGGAAAGGGGGATGGTGGATGTTCTGATCGGCACCCATCGGCTGCTTCAGAAGGATGTGAAGTTCAGAGACCTGGGGCTGGTGGTGATCGACGAGGAGCAGAAATTCGGGGTCTCCCATAAGGAGAGGCTCAAACAGCTTCGTACCCAGGTGGACGTACTCACCCTGTCGGCGACGCCGATCCCCCGGACATTGCACCTGTCACTGATCGGAATAAGGGATTTATCCATCATCAGCACCCCGCCGGAGGATCGGATACCAATCAGGACCTACGTGATGGAGTTCAGCGAAGCACAGATAAAAGACGCCATTGACGAGGAACTCAAGAGAGGCGGGCAGGTCTTTTTTGTCCATAACAGGATCCATTCCATCCATTCCATGTCGAGGCTCATCGGGAAGCTTGTGCCCGAAGCCCGGATCTCGGTGGTGCATGGCCGGATGGCGCCCCGGGAGATCGAAGACGAGATGGGCCGGTTTATCAGGAAAGAGTGTGATGTCCTGGTTTCTACCTCGATCATCGGCTCGGGCATTGATATCCCCTCGGCCAATACGATCATTGTCAACCGGGCCGATCATTTCGGTCTCTCCCAGCTTTACCAGATCAGGGGGCGGGTAGGGAGATCCGGCCTGGAGGCCTCTGCCTATCTCTTTATTCCCAAGGGCGCCATGCTCTCAGGGGAGGCGCGCAAGAGGCTGCGGACAATGCTGGATTTCTGTCAACCCGGTTCCGGCTTTAAGATTGCCGGGAACGACCTGGAGATCCGCGGCGGCGGGAGCCTCCTGGGGACGTCCCAGTCCGGACATGTATCTGCCGTCGGGTACGAGCATTATGTGGAGCTTATGGAGAGGACCATCGGGGAGATGAGGGGCGAGGAGACCTCTATTGAAGAGGAGATCAACCCGGAGATCAACCTGGGGATTCCTGCCTATTTGCCCTCGTCCTATCTGGAAGACATGCAAAGAAGGCTCGTTGCCTATAAGAGGATATCCCTGGCCGCGACAGACGCGGATCTCAAGAATATCCGGGAAGAACTCCTGGACTGCTATGGCCCTCTGCCGCCTGAAGCGGAAAATCTGCTCCAGGTGATCGAAATCAGGAATGCCCTGAAGGGTGTGCTGGGTAAAAAGATGGGATATGATGGGAAGAACCTGTATATATTTTTTCATGAAAAGAGTAATCTGGCCCCGGAAAAGATGATAAGACTGGCGAGGGAGCATGGGAAGTCCATGCGATTTACCCCGGATCATAAATTATTTGTAACGGTTCCCCTTCTAAAGGGGCCCGAGATATTGCGGGAGGCGGGCCGGCTGGTCTATGCCCTGGCCGGCTGAAGGGGTCAGGGGGCAGGGGTCAGGGGGTTGGGGTTTGGGGTTTGGCAGGATGTTGAATGGATTACGAAGATTTATCGAGAAAAAAACCGGCCCCCGGCCCCTGGCCGCCGTTTACGTCTTGGCCATGGCGATTTTTGTCCTTTCCTCCTGTCAGGACCCGGCGCCCTCCAAACCCTATGTTGCCACGGTAAACGGAGAGAAGATTTACCTGTCCGAACTGGAGGACAGGATTACAAAGGAAATGTCTCTTCTCCGTGGACTCGCCCCGATCGGGGAAGGGGAGTTCGTCCGAATCAGAGAAGCGGTGCTGGATTCAATTGTGCTGGAAAAACTGATGAGGCAGCGGGTCGCCTCCCTGGGTATCTCCATAAGCGCCCAAGAACTGGACATGGCGCTGGCGGAGCTGCGGGGGCAGTATTCCGCGGAGGAGTTCCAGGAAATCCTGGCCCGGAATAAGACAGATATGGAGATCTTCAAGGAGGGGCTGCGCAACCGGTTGTTGATGGACAGGCTTGTCGAGAAGGAGGTGTTCGGCAGGGTGGCTGTATCAGAGGCGGAGGCCCTGGAATTCTTCCAGCAAAATAAGGGTAAATATTCGGCTAAAAAAGTGGTTCGGGTTGCCCAGATTGTGGTCCGTGAAAAGGCAAAGGCCGAGGCGGCCCTGAAGAGATTGAGGTTGGGAGAGGATTTTGGCAAGGTCGCGCGGGATTTGTCTATCGGGCCGGAGGCCCCGCGAGGCGGCGACCTGGGATTCCTCGAAGAAGGGATTATGCCTCAATCCTTCGAAAGAGCGGCCTTCTCCCTTCCCGTGGGAAAGCACAGCGGAATTATAAAGACTAATTACGGCTATCATATCATCAATGTTATTGAGCGCAATGGAGAGGAAGAAAAGAGTTTCGCTCGGCTAAAAACGCGGATACTGGCTGATCTCAGACGGGATAAACAGGAAAAAGCCTATCGGAGCTGGCTGGAAGAAATAAGATCAAAAGCGGTAGTCAATATCAAGAAGGACTGAATAAACTGCAGGAAGCTGCGGGGACATGTACCGGAAGCCCGCAGGGATCGGTACATGTCCCCGGATGTTATGAGAGGAGAAATTGTGAAAAAAATACAAATCATCATGGGGACGTTGTTTTTTGCACTGCTGGTCATGGCTGCTTCGGCGACCGGGCAGGTTGTGGACAGGATACTGGCGTTTGTCAACGGTGATATTATCACGCTGAGCGAATATAACAGGGTCTTTGAACCATACCGACAGAGGATCGCGGCTCAGGAAGGGGGTCAAAATCCCTCTGGCGCGCTCGAAGGCGCCCGGCAGGAATTACTGGAAAGAATGATAAATGAACTCCTGATAGAGCAGGAGGCCCGTCGCTCCGGCATCTCCGTCAAAGATGACGAGGTAATGGCGGTCTTGACAGACCAGCTCAGCCGAAGGAATGTCACTCTGGAATCCTTTGTGAAAGACCTGGCCCGGGAAGGCGCCTCTCTGGAGGAATACAAGAAGAACATTAAGGATCAACTTATCAGGATGAAGCTGATCCGGCGGGATGTGCGGGCCAAGGTAATCATTACCCCCGAAGAGATAGGCAGATATTACGAAAAACATCGGGCGGAATATGAAGGGGCTGAGGCGGTGAGGATCAGGCAGATCATGATACCCGTTCCAAGGGAGGCCAACAGTGAGATGATCGCGCGTCTGAAGCGGGAAGCACAGGAAATTCAGAAGCGGATTCTCGATGGTGAGCCTTTCGAAGCCATGGCCGCGAGGTACGCAGTCGGCGCTGCCGCCGCGACGGGTGGTGATCTGGGGTTCATCGAACGGGGATTGGTCTATCCCGAGGTGGAAAATGTCGCGTTCGGCCTGGCCAGGGATCAGGTTAGCGGCGTCATAGAATCGCCTGCGGGTTTCCATATCATAAAGCTCGTGGACCGTCGTGGCGCCGGAATCAAGGATCTTGAATCGGTGCGGGAGGAGATCAAGGCCCGGATTGAAGAGGCCAAGCTGGAAAAGAGATTCGAGGAATGGCTCACGAATCTCAGAAAAAAATCTTATGTTGATGTGAGGATGTAAGTGTAATTAATGAATAGTATAATCGTCAGAGGCGCGTCTCAGCACAATTTAAAAAATATTAATGTGGAGATACCGCGGGACAAGCTCGTCGTTGTAACCGGGGTTAGCGGTTCGGGTAAATCATCCCTGGCCTTCGATACAATCTACGCCGAAGGTCAAAGACGTTATGTCGAATCTCTCTCCGCCTACGCCCGTCAGTTCATCGGTCAGATGGACAAGCCGGAGGTGGAATCCATCGAAGGGCTCTCCCCGTCCATTGCCATTGAACAGCGGATGACGAGTCATAATCCCCGGTCAACCGTCGGAACCGTTACGGAGATATACGATTACCTACGTCTCCTGTTCGCCAGGATCGGGAGACCTCACTGTCCCCAGTGCGGCAGAGAGATAAGATCCCAGAGCATCGATATGATGTTGGAGCATGTCCTGGCCCTGCCTGAGAAAACCAGGTTCACGAT
>JAXMLI010000261.1:0-13138 GCA_034368785.1 Smithellaceae bacterium
CCTTGCGCCTCATTTAATGGTACATGTAAAAATACAATAGGAGGTACGCTATGAGTAAGCTATTGAATATCATTCCGGTGAGCGATTTGAGGCATGACGCAGCCAACATACTGAAACAATTACGAGAAAACAAAGCCCCCATTGTCATTACGCAAAGAGGGCGAGCAACTGCCGTTATACTTGGTGTGGAGGCATATGAGAAATCTGAACATGATAAAGATATCCTGCGTCTTTTAGCTAAAGGAGAGCGGGAAATAGAAATAGGCGATGGGTATGATCTTGATACTGTTCTTGCTGAAGCCGATTTACTCCTCTCCCTGGAGCCGTCATGAAAATCCGTTTTACGCCTTCTGCCAGAGCCCAGTTCCTGTCTGCTCTCGCATATATTCGGCGGGATAAACCATCAGCGGCAACCAATTTTCGAGATCAAGCCGAAAAGGTCTTGCGAAGGCTTGAGGACTTACCGGAATCTGGGAGAATCATACCGGAATTTCCGGAACTTCCTTACAGGGAGATAATCGTATCGCCTTTTCGTTTTTTTTATAAAATCAAAACTGATGTCCTCTGGATCGTTGCGGTGTGGCATGGCGCACAGCTCCCAAAGGAACCAACCATTTAGCGCCAACAATGCACTTCCCTGGACGGCGGGACACGTCCGGAACTTCGATCAAATTCTGGTGGCCGCCGGCCAGTGAGCCGCACGTTATCTGGCATGGAATAAACTCATTGTAGTGATGATTAGATGGATATTGAGACCGCGGGATGAGGAAAAAACATTCCGCCTTGACCAAATAATGTCATTATGAGAAAGAACCAAAAACCAGCGTCACTTCGCTCCGACAGGGTGGCCGATTTGCATCAGAACGGCCGGCCGATTTCAGTCGGAACAGGTGGCCGATTTCATCGGAATCAACATAAGAAGGTTGGCGAGGTTGTGCAAAGGTCTCTTACTATACCCTAACCCGCAGGAGAAAAAAATGGACCCGATCGCGAAAGGCTTTCTTTTCGAGGTAAGCTGGGAGGTATGCAACAAGGTGGGCGGCATCTACACGGTCATCGCGAGCAAGGCCGCCCAAGCGGTGAAACATTACGGCGATAATTATTTCCTCCTTGGCCCTGATCTGAAGACCAACCCGGAATTTGAGGAAACCGACGAGGGGAGCTGGCAGCGGATCCGTGAGGCGACGGCGATCAAGGAGATCCCCTGCCGCTTCGGCCGCTGGCGGATACCCGGGTCGCCGAAGGTCGTCCTGGTCAACTTCAGCAAGAAATACAACAAGGATCAGTTGCTCTACCGGTTATGGGAGGATTATGGCGTCGAATCCATCGCCGGCGGCTGGGATTACGTCGAACCGGTAATGTTCAGCCATGCCTGCGGCGAAGTGATCGAGACCATATACAACCTCTATGCCCGACCGGACAAAGCGCCGGCGGTAGCGCAGTTTCATGAATGGATGTGCGGAGCGGGTCTTTTGGCGCTTAAAAAGAAGACCCCGGAAATCGGCACGGTTTTCACCACCCATGCGACCATCCTGGGTCGCTCCCTGGCGTCTTCGGGGGTTGATCTCTATTCCGATATGACACAAATCTCTCCCCAGCGGGAGGCCAAGGCCCACCAGATTACAGCCAAATATTCCATGGAATCCGTCAGCGCCAGGGAAGCGGACTGCTTCACCACGGTAAGCGAGATAACCGCGACCGAGGCCAAGAATATCCTTGGCCGGGAACCGGACGTGATCACCCCCAACGGCCTCGATATGGAACAGATTCCCGATCTGGCCGGGAACAGGGATAAGGCCCTGAAGTCTAAACAAATACTGTTGGCTGCGGGAAGGAGATTCCTGCGGAAAGATCTTGCCCCCAATACCAGGATCATGATGATTTCCGGTCGCTACGAGTTCAGCAATAAAGGGATAGATCTGTTCCTCAACGCCCTGGGCAGGCTCGAGAAGACCCTGCCGGAAGGTCGATCTCTCCTCGTTTATCTCTTAGTGCTGGGGGGCCATACCGATCTGATCCCCTCTTTGAAGAGCGACTTCACGAGCCCCGACCCAGGGAATATCCCGATTGCCACCCACCGGCTGAACTATGAGTCCTCCGACCCGATCCTGATAACCTGCAACCGGGTTGGCCTCAGAAATACGCCGGAAAACAAGATTAACGTGATCTTTATCCCCGCCTACCTAAACGGTCATGACGGTCTCATCAACCTGCATTACTACGAGGCCCTGGCCGGCTGTGACCTGGGGGTCTTTCCCTCCTACTACGAGCCCTGGGGCTACACGCCCCTGGAAAGCGCGGCCTATGCCGTGCCTACCATCACGACTGACCAGGCCGGCTTCGGGTTGTGGGTGCAAAAAAACTTCCCCTCCCCCCGCGGGGTGCTTATCCTGAACCGCTGCAAGATACCGGTACAGACTATCGAGGATAACCTGCATAACCTCCTGACTGACTTTGTCTCCTGGTCCGATGGTGAACTCCTCCGGCAGCGGAAGGCCGCCCGTCAGATCGCCCTCAAGGCGAATTGGCATGATATGTTTCCTAATTATCTTGAGGCCTTTGGAAGGGCGCAAAAGGCTGCCTTAAGCCGGATGGAAAAGATATCAGCAGTGAGAGAGCGACCGGATGCCACAATATATACGGGCACCACCTCTCCCCTCCCCCACTTCCGCCATTTCACCGCCATGGCGAATATCCCGGAGAAAATCGACCAGCTCAGACGGCTGGCCTACAATCTCTGGTGGACCTGGAACCCCAAGGCGCTGGACCTTTTCGCCCGTCTTGATTTTAATCTCTGGACCGAGATGGGCAGCAACCCGGTCCGCATGCTGGAGACTGTGTCACTGGAGAAGCTCCTGGAGGCCGCGGAGAACGTCAGCTACCTGAATCTCTACACCCAGATCATGGAAGAGTTCGAGCAGTATCTCAATTGCGACCGGGTGGAAGCACGCAGCATGTCCTCCGCCGAGATAAGATGGTCTTCACCGGTGGCCTATTTTTCCACCGAGTACGGGTTTCATGAAAGCATTCCCATCTACTCCGGCGGCCTGGGGGTGCTCTCGGCGGACCATCTGAAAACCGCGAGCGACCTGAACCTGCCCCTGGTGGGGATCGGTCTTTTGTACAAATACGGGTACTTCAAGCAGGTGGTAGATAAAAACGGAAACCAGACGGCGGAATACATAGAAAATGATTTTTCCAATATGCCTGTCCAGATTGTCAAGGATGAGCAGGATGAAGATGTTCAGATCTCCATGGAGATGCCGGGCCGCACCCTTTACGCCAACATCTGGGAAATCAAGGTGGGACGGGTTACCCTCTATCTCCTCGATACGGATGTCCCCAGA
Source organism: Smithellaceae bacterium (assembly GCA_034368785.1). Classification (GTDB taxonomy): domain Bacteria; phylum Desulfobacterota; class Syntrophia; order Syntrophales; family CAMTWB01; genus CAMTWB01. The sequence continues at coordinate 3,348 of JAXMLI010000261.1, forward strand.
AACACCGTCCAGGACCGCAATATCACGGGACGCCTCTATTATGCCGATCAGAAGGTGCGGATCGAACAGGAAATACTCCTGGGCATGGGCGGGGTAAAGCTGCTGAAGAAGCTCGGCATCACTCCCAGGGCGTACCATATCAATGAGGGTCATTCCGCCTTCCTGATATTTGAGCGGATCAGCGATATGATGCTTGAGGAAGGACTCTCCTTCGATGAGGCCTGCGAGGTGGTGAAAAACAGCACCATCTTCACCACCCATACCCCCGTAGAGGCCGGCAACGAACGGTTCTCCAAGGAAATGATGGAGCATTATTTCGCCAGCTTCGTCCGGAATACGGGCATCTCCTGGTCCCAGTTCCTGGATCTGGGGCGGAAGGATGCGGGCGACGACAAGCCATTTTTCCTCACCATCCTCGCCCTGAAATTATCACACTTAAGAAACGGCGTGAGCCGGATTCACGGCGTGGTATCCCGTCACATGTGGCGGGATGTCTGGAAAGGATTCCATGACTCGGATATCCCCATCAGTCATATAACCAACGGGGCGCATGTCCTTTCCTATCTGGCGCCGCGGATGGCCGCGCTCCTGGAAGCCCACCTAGGCGCGGACTGGAAGGAATATCTGGCCGATCCTGAGCGGTGGGGAAAGATCAACAGCATCCCCGATAATATCCTCTGGCGGATGAGATATGAACTCAAACAAAAAACCATCGACTTTCTCCACGAGCATATAAGCAGTAACTGGGGGAAAATGGGCTATTCAAAATCCTGGCAGGAGGAAATATTCGCCAATATCAATCCGGCGGCCCTCTTTATCGGATTCGCCAGGAGATTCGCGCCCTACAAGCGGGCGGACCTCATATTTTCCGATTTGGACCGCCTCGACAGAATCGTAAACAGCAAAACCCGCCCCGTGCATATCATCATCGCCGGGAAGGCCCATCCCAACGATGAAATGGGAAAGGCCGTTCTGAAAAAGGTTGTAGACATCTGCCGGGATGCCCGATTCCGGGGCAAGGTCATCTTCATCGAAGACTACAATATCCGGGTAGCCCGCCATTTATTGCAAGGGGTCGACGTCTGGCTGAATACCCCCCGCCGCCCCTATGAGGCAAGCGGCACAAGCGGCGAGAAGGCCACCATCAACGGCGTTCTGAACCTCAGCATCTCCGACGGCTGGTGGGTCGAGGGGTATGACGGCGCCAACGGCTGGACCATCGGCCCCCAGATCAGGCACAGCTCGGAGGATACCATCAACGCCGATAATGAGGACGCGGAATCCCTCTATTCCCTCCTCGAGAATACTATCGTACCTCAGTATTACGACCGGGGACCGGCAGGCATCCCGGAAAAATGGATCCAGATGGTGAAGCGCTCCATGCAGAGCATCGTCCCCCGGTTTAACACCAACAGGATGCTCTCGGACTACTACGACCAGATGTACCTTCCCACCGCCAGAAGAGCGGCCGTCATCGCCGCCGATTCCTATCGGCTGGCCAGGGAACTTTCGGACTGGAAGAAAAAAATACACATGCGGTTCTCATCCCTGCGCCTGATAGATGTAGCGGCGGAGGGGATCAAGGGGGATACGGTGACGGTGGACTCGCCCCTGGTCTTCACCGCCAGGATTGATCCCGGAAACCTCTCACAACAGGAGATTCTGGTGGAACTCATCCTCGGAAAGAAAGATGGGGATGATTTCTTGATTAACCCCATTTGCCTGCCCCTGGAAATGGTCAGCGCGGGCGACCAGGGGATACTCAACTTCCGCATCGTCTATAAGGTTCCGGAAAACGGGACGTACAGCTATGGGATCAGGGTGATCCCGGTCCACCCCGACCTCGCCTCCAAGGAGGAAACGGGACTGATCATCTGGGCGTAGGAAACCCTAACGGCGACTGCGGAAGAGATGTAGGGTGCGTTAGCGAAGCGTAACGCACCGAAACAAACGGTGCGTCATGACGCACCTTACATGCTAAGGTGTTCAGGCTGAAGAGCTGTCGCCCCGATGGACCGGGCTACAATCTGTACGCCGCCCCTTGCGCCCCCCAATTGTGCACTTTGGGCGAGATATCCGGCACCTTTCCTTGCTATCCGATTAAAATACTTGACATTGTAATTCTGTTTTGTTAGGAGTTCGGGCCACAAGAACACACCCCCGACGAAACGGAACTGCCTTTTTCTTCGGATGTTGGCGCAAGCCAGACAACTCGCCCCACCAGGCGAGATTTTTTATTTCAGGAGATATGCTTGATGAAGGGCAATAAACTGATCCTCTTATATATTCTTATGGCAATTTTCCTCCTGGGCTGTACCGACAAGTACGGTCAGATCGGAGAAAACCTCCCCAAGATAACCGTGCGGGACGCGGTCTTAAAATCCGACCTGGCGGGCAAGGAGGTGAGGCTGGAAGGCAAAATTATCACCCAGTGCCTCTCCAACGGCTGCTGGTTCATCCTGCAGGACAATACCGGGAAAATGATGGTAGATTTGAAATTCTTGAATCTCGGCCTCCCCCAGCGCACCGGCAAAAAGGTTGTGGTCACCGGCATCGTGACCCGTCTGGAAGACGGTCAGGTGACGATCTCGGCAAGGGGGCTTTCGATTTCCTGATATGACTTTCTTCCGACTCGCCATCAAAAACCTGCTCCGCCATAAGACAAGAAATATGCTCACGCTGGTGGGGATCACCACCTCGGTGATCGTGCTTTACTCGATCCTCTCCTTCAATGAGGGGTTCATCGCCAATCTCAATCAAGAACTCAGCAAGACCGGGGTCCATTTCATGGTGGTTCCCGCCGGCTGTCCCCACGAGGTGGCCGCCCTGGTGCTGCATGGTTCGGTGATACCATCCTATCTCGATAAAAACATCGGTCCTGCCATCGACAGGGTGGCCGGTGATGCCATAGAGATATCAACCTCGCTCCTGGTCTTTCAGCAGGCCAACGATAAAAATAACCGCCTCGATCTGATCTACGGCATGGATTTCACCACCGCGGGCAACCTGAAGCCCTGGTGGCGAATACGGGGGAAGATGCCGTCCGGTCCAAACGAAATCCTCGTCGGTCATGAAATAGCCGACCACGACAAACTCAAGGTGGGCGATGCCTACCAGCTCTCAAGCGCCGGGACAACCTATGTAATCGCGGGCATTTTGGAGAAAACATCAACAAAGGATGACGCCTTTGTCTATTTCGATCTGGCCGAGGCCCAGCGTTTGGTCGGAAAACCCGATTCGGTAACCGCCGTGGGGATCAAGCTGAAAGATCCCGCCGGCATGGGCGCCGTAATGGAGAAGCTTTCCAAGGAGATACCGGGGATTCAGATTGTCACCATCAACCAGATAATCACCTCGATTTCCACCCTCGCGGCGGCAGCCAGGGTGCTGAGCTTGTCCGTGGTGGCCATCGCCATCCTGATCAGCGCCATCGGGGTGATGAACTCGATCCTCATGACCGTTTTTGAACGCACCCAGGAGATCGGCATGATGCGGGCGATCGGGGCCTCGAAGCGCAACATCTTTCACCTGATTGTGAAGGAGTCGGTGATCCTGACGAGCCTGGGCGGCGCCGCCGGCGTCATTATCGCGATCTTTTTTGCCCGTTTCATCGAGGAGTTTGTGAAGGGTTTCATGCCTTATGTGCCCCAGGGAACGATGATCAGTTTTCAACCAATCCTTGCTCTGGGCTGTTTTGTCTTTGCCGTCGGGCTGGGGATAATCTCCGGCCTCTATCCGGCAGGCAAGGCAGCCCGGATAAGTCCCATCGAGGCCATCAGGAGCTAACGGGGACATGTACCGGAAGCCCGATAGGGATCGGTACGTCGGGGACATGTACCGGAAGCCCGATAGGGATCGGTACGTGTCCCCGGAAGAAAAAGGAATTTAATCTATGCAGGAGTTGATAAAGGCCATCAATCTCGAAAAATCCTACCAGCGGGGCGCCGAAACGGTTCATGCGTTGAGCGGGATCAGTTTCTCCCTCATGAAGGGTGAATTCACCGCGATCACGGGACAGTCCGGGTCAGGCAAGACCACCCTGCTCCACATCCTTGGCTGTCTGGACCGGGCCACCAGCGGTATGGTGTACCTGGACGGGGTTTCTCTGGAGGAAATGAACGATAAGGCGCTGGACCGGGTCAGACGGGAGAAGGTAGGCTTTGTCTTCCAGCAGTTTTACCTGCTTCCGGGGCTCACCGTCGTGGAAAATATCACACTGCCCCTCCTTTTCAACGGAAGAAAGCCCGACAATAAACAAATCGAGGACCTCCTGGAATCCGTGGGCCTGGCCCACCGGAGGACCCATCTGCCCCGGGAGCTGAGCGGGGGTGAAATGCAGCGGGTAGCAATCGCCCGGGCACTGGTCAATGACCCGGAGTTTATCATGGCCGATGAACCGACGGCGAATCTGGATACCACCAACAGCCTGAAAATATTTGATCTCCTCCAATCCCTTTCGGAGCGGGGGATCACGGTAATCGTGGTAACCCATAATCCCGGGCTGGCCAAAAGGGCGCGACGGCAGATCTACCTCAAAGACGGGTTGATCGTTGAAGGCGCGTGAGGGAAACATGCTGGTTTGATGCAGCAGTTCCCAAACCAATTAGGACGGCTTCGTAAAAAGACCGAAAACCTCACCTGCTGTCATTGCCCTGAGGCTTGTCCCGGCGCAGGCAGGAAACGGGAACGAGGAGGCGCCTAAAGGTCCTCCATCGGCAGCACAAAACTCCGGACGCCGGCGCGGGGATTTTCCTGCTTGAGTTCGCGGAGTCTCACGTCAAGACGGGCGATCGCTTCATCGGCCACGGCTGTCAAGAGGACATTGTTCCTCCCGGGCCAGAAATGCGTGCCAAGCTTTGGTTCCGTTTCCGTCCCTTCCCCCTGGGCCTCCACCATCTTCGTGTATCCCCGGACTCCGGCTTCCTTCAGGGCGGCAATCACCTCCTCATCGGCCGCCTCGCAGTAGATGATCAGAAACATTTTCATGGTGACCCACCTCCCGATTCACGGCTGAAGAATGTGATGCATCAATGGGGTGAGGGGAAAGGGGTGTTTCGCCTCTCGACCTCACACCTCTCTATGGCTTCGCTTCTCACGGCGCTTCTTGAAGATCCCCTGCCAGTCGTCGAAGAGATCATAGGCCGCCGGGACGACGACAAGCGTCAGGAAAAGCGAGGTCAGGAGTCCGCCGATGACCGCGATCCCCATCGGGGAGCGGGTTTCCGATCCCTCCCCCACGCCGAAGGCAACGGGCAGCATTCCGAAAATCATCGCGAAGGTCGTCATCAGGATCGGCCGGAGCCGGACCGGTCCCGCCTGGAGGATCGCCTCCCGCCGGGAAACGCCCCTCCCCCGGAGGACATTCGTATAGTCGACGAGCAGGATCGCATTTTTCTTCACCAGCCCCATCAGCAGGATAAGGCCGATGAAGCTGAAGATATTCAGCGTATTTCCGGTGATCAACAGCGCGCCGAACGCCCCGACAAAGGAGAGGGGCATCGACAGGAGCACCGTGAAGGGGTGGACGAAACTCTCGAATTGAGCCGCCAGTACCATGTAGGCCATGATGACCCCGAGGATCAGCGCGAACATCAGGTACTTGAACGTTTCGCCCATCGTTTCCGCCATCCCCTGGTACTTGGGAAGATAGTCGGCGGGCAGGATCCGGCCGGCGATCTCGTTCAGCTCCGCTACCGCCTGCCCCAGGGGTTTCCCTTCGATGCTGGCGAAGAGGGAGATCGCCCGCTGCCGGTCAACCCGGTTGATGACGCTCGGCCCGCCCCCCTCCTGGATGCGGACAAGGTTCCGGAGTTCCACGAGCCGGCCGTCCCGCGACCGGACATAGAGTCTGCTCAGGTCATCGGGATTTCTCCGCTCCTCCGGGTTAAGACGGATTCGGAGATCGTACCGCTTTCCCCGGCTCTCGTCCTTGTATTTGGTCACGTCGGTCTCTCCGCTGATGAGGAGGTTGATCGCCTCGGCGATGGTGGCGACATCCACCCCGAGATCGGCCGCCTTGTCCCGGTCGATAAAGACCTTGATCTCCGGCTTTCCCATCTCCAAAGAGGTGTCCACATCCACGATTCCGGGCAGCTTCGAAAACTCGCCGGAGATCTGCCTCGTATAGTCCTGGAGCGCTGCCAGATCGCGCCCCCGGATGCTGTACTGGATGGGCACCTGCCGCTGCCCGCCGCCGATCAGGGAGATATCCTCGGCGGACACCTTGAGCCCCGGAAATTTTCTGAGTTTGTTCCGGATCTCCTTCTTGATCGCCTCCTGGCTCTTCGTCCGTTCGGCCTTCGGGACGAGCCTGACCATAACGATCGCGCGGTTGACGGCCCCGCCGCGGCCCAAGTTGTAAAAGACCGCCCTGATCTCCGGCATCTCTCTCAGTATCTTTTCTGCGGGCTGGAATAATTCGTCCGCCTTGTCCACGGAATAGTCAATCGGCGCCTCCAGGCGTACGAGGAACTGTCCCTGGTCCTCGGGGGGAATGAATTCCTTGCCGATGAATGTGGTCAGATAGAGGCTTCCGACAAAGAGGATGAGGGCCCCGATGAGCATCGCGCCGCGGTGGCGGAGTGAAAAGGCCAGCAGGGGCCGGTAGCCCGCCTCAATCTTGTTGTACCCCCGTTCAAACCAGTCCGCAAAACGTCGCCTCGGCTTGACGGCGGCCGCGGCCTCCGTCCCGGAATTTCCCCGCCGATGGGCGACGCGCTTCAGGAAGATCGAGGCCAGCATCGGCGTCAGCGTGAAGGAAACGAGGAGTGAAACCAGCACCGAAAACACGACGGTCAACGCAAACTGGAGGAAGAAGCGGCCGATGATCCCCTTCATAAAGGCGACGGGGAGAAAGATCGCGACAATGGCGAAGGTCGTCGCCATGACGGCCAGGCCGATCTCGGAGGTGGCGAAGGTCGACGCCTCCCGCGGCGCCATCCCATCTTCCACGTGACGGTAGATGTTCTCGATGACGATGATCGCGTCGTCGATGAGCAGACCCACCGAAAGGGTTAGCGCAAGCATCGTCATGTTGTTGAAGGTGAAGCCGAAGGCGCGGATCAGCGCGAAGGTGGCGATGATCGACACCGGCAGGGCGACCGCGCTGATCAATGTCGTCCGGAAGTTCCTGAGGAATATGAATACGGCCAGAACCGCGAAGATACTCCCGATGATCAGATGTTTCTGCACCTCATCGATGGAGCGCTGAATGAAGGTGGATTGGTCCATCGCGATGTTCAGACTCATCCCCGGCGGGAGGTTCTTTCTGATCTTCTCGATCTCCGCTTTGACAAGGTTGACGACGGCCACGGTGTTGGTTCCGGACTGCTTCTGCACCCCCAGACCGATCGCCGGGATGCCGTTGTAGCGGACGATGGTGCGCTTCTCATCCATCCCGTCCTCGGCTTTCCCGATATCCCTGAGACGCACGGGAGCGCCTCTGTCGTAGGCGATGACCAGGTCGTTGACTTCCGATATATTGACGAATTCCCCCTTGACCTTCACCGTGTATTCCTTCGAGAGGCTCTCGATCCGCCCACCCGGAAGCTCGACGTTCTGCCGCTGCAGGGCGACCATGACATCCCTCGGCGCAATCCCATAGGCCCTTAGCCTGTCGGCGTCGAGCCAGACGCGGATCTGCCGCAGACGGAGCCCTCCCATCTGGACGTCGCCGACGCCGTTGATCCGCTGGAGCTGCTCTTTAAGGACCTCATCGGCGTAGGTGGAGAGGTCCCGGACAGTTTTTTGCCCCGAAAGATTCAGCCAGAGTACCGCCTGTGCATCGGGATCGACTTTGGCGATCCGGGGTTCATCGATTTCTTTAGGCAGTTTGTTGCGGATCAGGGCCACCTTCTCCCGGACATCCTGGACCGCGAGATCGATGTTCCGTTCGAGGACAAACTCCACCGTCACCCGTGAATCCCCTTCCGTACTGCTCGAGGTGATGCTCTTCACGCCGTTGATCGTGTTGACCGCCCCTTCGATCCTGTCCGTGATGTCGACATCGATGACCTCGGGGCTCGCACCCTTCAGGCTCGTGTTGATATTGACAATCGGGAAATCGACCTTCGGAAAAAGATCCACGCCGATCTCCGGGTAACTGACCACACCGAGGACCACCAGGGCCATGATGGCCATAGTGGCAAAAACGGGTCTCTTGACCGAGGTATCAGCGAGCCACATTGACCAGCACCCCTTCCATCAGATTGTTCTGCCCCACGGTCACCACAGTTTCCTTTACCTTAATTCCCTCGGCGATCTCCATGAATTCACCGTATTTGCGTCCGGTCTTCACCACCCTTTCCTTCGCCCGGTTCCCCTCGACGGCGAAAAGTTTGGTGGTGGCATTGTCGTAAAGAAGGGCGGTAATCGGTACGACGACGGTATCTTTTGACGGCCCGGTGTAGAGCGTCACGCGGGCGAAAAAGCCCGGTTTCAGGAGGCCGTCGTGATTCACGACCTGCGCCTCCACCAGAAGGGAGCGTGTCTTCTCATCGAGGTTGGGATAGAGCGTCTTCACCTTTCCTTTAAATTCACGTCCGGGGAATGAATCCACCATAAACAGGATGTCCTGCCCCCCCCGGAGGCGCCCCACATCCTTCTCGGGCACACTGAAGGCAAGCTTCAATGGATCCGTCCGGATGATCGAGATCAGGCTGGTTCCGTTCCGGATGTAGTCCCCCGCCGTCACCCTCTTTTCTTTAACGACGCCCGCCATCGGGGCAAAGACCCTGGTCTTTGCCAGTTTCTCCCGCACCAGGGCGAGACTGCCCTTCGCCCGTTCCAGGTCGCCCTGGGCCAGGGCCAGTCGGGCCGCGATGTCATCGAACTGCTGCTTGGTGACAAGCTCCTCCCGATAGAGGGCCTCCTTGCGCTGATGCTCCTGCGTCGTGTTCGCCAGACTCGCCTCCGCCTGCTTGAGGGCAGCCTCCACCCGCTCCGCCTCGAGACGGTAATCGGTATCCTTAATCTCGGCAATGAGCTGACCGCGTGAAACGGCGGTTCCCTCGTCCACGCGGATCGACTGGAGGATTCCATCCACCTCGGAGCTGACGATGACCTCCTCGTAGGGCTTGAGGGTCCCGACCGCCTCCACGAAAGGCCGGAGGGAACGGCTCTCCACCGTCGAGACGCGGACGTTGATCGAGCGCTCCTTCACCGCCTTCTGTTCCTGTTTCTTGCATCCGACGTTAACGAATAGCGCGGCACCCAGCAGAATTGCCGCGATGAGAGCGCCGGCCCTGAACCTGCACCGATTCGATCCGTTTCCCCCGGTTAAAGACGATGTTTGTCCGAACATGTAACCCTCTCCTTCCTCACAAAAAGCTGAAGCCACAGAAAGACTGATTGACTGACGACCCATAGGACAGGCAGTCTTGTCTGTCAATGGGAAAATTGCCGCAAAATATTGGGAGCGGCACAGGAAAGGAACTGCCAAAGTCCTCCCTCCTCAAGGGGGACCTTAAGGAGGGGCCGTGCCTGATTCCTCCTCCTTCAAGGGGGGTCTCAGGAGAAGCACTGCCTGATTCCTCCCCCTTCAAGGGGGGCCTCAGGAGGGGCACTGCCTGATTCCTCCCCCTTCAAGGGGGGCCTCAGGAGAAGCACTGCCTGATTCCTCCCCCGTCAAGGGGGGCCTCAGGAGGGGCACTGCCTGATTCCTCCCCCTTCAAGGGGGAGGTTAGGAGGGGGATGGGGTTGTAGTGGCGCGGTCATTTGACCCCATCCCCACCCCGACCCTCCCCGTGGAGGGGAGGGAGCTTGGGGCTTTAGGTCCTCCCCTTCAAGGGAAG
>JAXMLI010000262.1:0-7852 GCA_034368785.1 Smithellaceae bacterium
TTTGGGGGGGTCAGGCGATAAACTCCGGCGGGATCTCGCGGATCCGCGCGATGTCCCGGATTTTCTCCCGGACCGGGAAACCGACGGAGCAGTTCACCGGGCAGGAGGAACAGTCCTCGCATACCCGGGGAGGGAGGGCCAGCGAGACGACGAGATCCTGAGCCAGGCCGAGATTCCGGTAATCGTACACATACATGTAGGCCCGCATCAGGTCGGGAATGGGGATGCCGGCGACGCACTGCCCCAGACACTGCCGGCAACCCTGGCAATAGAGGCTCGGGAGGGAGGCCTCCTGGAGGAGATCCTCCTTCTCGGAATCGGAGAGGCCGAGATCCTCCATGACGGCCAGATCGGTGTCCATCTGATCAAAGGTGGTAAAACCGGGGACGATGGTGTGAACGTTGGGGTCTTGCAGGACCCACTTCAACGCGGCGGCGGGGTTCTTTACGGAGGGTGTCTGGCGAAATCCTCCCCTGATGGCCTTCATGCCGATGATTCCGAGACCGGCTTGGGCCGCCCGGGCAATCGCGTCCCGCACGTCGGCCAGGTGTTTCTGCTGATAATTGTAGGAGGTCATAACGACCTCATAAAACTTGCTGTCCACGGCGGCGTGAATGACCTCCGGCTCGTTAGTGTGGGTCGTGAGGCCGGCGAACCGTAATTTTCCCTCTTTCTTCGCCTTCGCCATTGCGTTGAGCACCGGTTCGTAAAAAACCGATTCCCTCCGGGAGACACCGTGGTGATAGAGGATGTCCACATGGTCGATCCCCAGACGCTTGAGGCTCAGATCGAGCTTCTTGAGAAATTCTCCTTCCGTCGCCCCCTCGAGGTAGCGGCCGGTTGTGCGGTCCTGGGGAAGGCTCACCTTGCTGGCGATGAGGTAGGAATCTCGCGGGCGTCCCTTGATGACCCCGCCGATCACCTCCTCGTTTCTGCCTTGCATGTAGGCATGAGCCGTGTCCAGAAGCAGGACGCCGGAATCGAGGGCCGCCCGGATGAGGTTGGGGTTGTCCGAGTTCATCACCCCCATGTTGATCACCGGGAGCGTAAGCCCCGTTTTCCCCAGGGTCCGGTACGCCCATTTCTTTTCCTTCCCCTTGACGTCGACGCTCTTACCCGTCGGTTTGTTTTCGAGCGAGGAGAGGAAAAAGACCCCGCCGAATCCCGCCAGCGATGACTTGAGGAAGTGCCTTCTGCCGATCGTGTTGTTCTCCATCGCCCCCTCCCTTTTCTTATTATTTCCCGCGCAGCCTTTCCTCAAAGAGCCTCAGATATTCTGATCGGAGATCTCCATCCGCCAAATCAAAAGTGCCCCAGATATACGCCCCTTTCCAGTAAAGATCAATGATTCCGTGATGGGGGTCCGAGAGGGTATGGCGGCCTTCCCTTACGTCCTTCTGGAGGGATTTTACCTGCCGGATATAGGCTTGAACGATCACCCGGCCCTCATTCCTGTCCTTGGCTTCAAGGAGGAAGAGCTTGAAACGCTTGCCGGTGAGTTCGTAATCGGCGGTATAGGCGGAATGGAGAAAGGGGTATCCCAGGAAATTTCGGGTGATGTACTTCTCCGAGTTGACCTTTTTCCCCTCCGCGGGGAAGGAGGACAAAATTGTGGGGATGCCTCCCTTTTCTCCCAGAGATTCGGCCATCCTTTTCCCGTAGGTCAGCAACACCTCCCGGTCCTCGTCGCCCGTATTGGAGCTGCTGATCTTTACATAATAGCGCCCGGCCAGAAAGTTCAGGAAGTTTCGACCGATGTAGCCCTGGGCCCCGATGCGGATGAAGTCGCCCTCGGGAAGGCGTTCCTGACTGTAGATGCCAAAGGCGTCCCTGGGTGTCCGGTGGCGATAGGCCTCCACCGTCACCGAGGCCTTCCTCTCATTGACGTACTCCGCCACCTGCAATTCCTCGAAATCGCAGGACAGATAAAGATCCGCCGCGCCATTGATGTATTCGTAGAGGCTTTGGGGGGTGAAGGTCTGAATGTCCGCCGACCGCTTCCAGCCCGCGATTTCCGGGAAGCGCAGTTCGTTTGCCCCCGAATCGGGAAACCAACAAAGAAGGATACCCAGGATCAGGCCGATGGTTCTTCCCCACATTTTCCCTATCCCCTTTCCTTTGTGTCTCAACATCAATATATGAAACGAGGTCCGTTGTAAATCCCGGATAATTAGAGACACTTCCCATATTTCACTAACATTCGTTTGCATGAACCTACCGGTCGCCCCCTGGGAGAGGCGGTTTTTGAAGAGAGAATGGAGAGGCTAGTTTGCCGCGTCTTGAGACAGCAAAAAACGGGACCAAAAAGGAAAGGTACTAATAATAATTAAGTCCCCGAAATATCCCTGGCGCGTTATATCATTCGGGCGTCATTCTCACAGGAACGTATGAAGTACTTGGATCAGGAGGATCAGGAGGGAAAGGGGGAGGCGTTGCTCCTGGACTTGAAAAGAAATGAATAATAAGCATTGACAAATATGATTTTAGGTACTAAAAACGAACCATGTCATCACAATCCAAAAAAATAGCGGTGCAGATTCGGCGGGTTATCAACCGAGCCATGCTTCTGGAGAAGCGGAGCATTTTAAATCACGAGGCCCTGCGCCTCTATCCTTCGGAAATCCACCTGCTGCAGGTCATCAACGAAGGGAAGGACATGAGCGCCGGCGAAATGGCCCGGAAGTTAGGCATCAGCAATGGCGCCGTGTCCCAGACCCTGAACCGGCTAGAAAAAAAAGGGGTCATAAAAAAAACCAAGGACCCGGCCCTTAAAAACAGACTGTCGGCCACATTGACCGAGGTTGGACAAACGGCTATCCGGCAATTTGAACAAGGGCAAGAAGCCACGATGAAAGTATTTTCCAGTTACCTGTCCGGACTATCGGAAGGGGAAAGAAAGGTGATCAAGGGATTTCTCTCCCACCTGGAGGTGTTTTTGAAAAACCTGGGGTGATTTTTTTGGGTTTAGATTATAGTATCTGAAAACAGAAAGGAAACGAATTATGACTAACAAGCTTTTAATCGGGTTTTGGCGGACCATGGTGGGAGTGCCTCCCGTTCTTTGGGAGAAACAAATTGAAAGGATGAGGCACAAGGTAAAAAAGTCCACCCGATTCATGTCCCCGGAGCATCGCCTGGTTCATCATTATGTAGTCCGGGAACTACCGCGTGTCGGAGAGCCGATTCCGGTGGAAAGAGTGGCCCTGGGTCTGGCCCTGGGCGTTGAGCAGACTATTGAAATTTTGAAGGAACTGGAAGAACGCCTGACTTTTCTGTACCGGAACGAGCAGGGGCAGGTCCTCTGGGCCTACCCGGTGACCGTTGAAAAAACCCCGCACCGAATCACCTTTGGCTCGGGGGAGCGGTTGTATGCCGCTTGAGCGGTGGACGCTTTCGCGACGCCCTTCGTGCAAGGGCGACTGAGACAGGAAAACGTTTTCATTCAGGTTGAAACGGAATGCGCCCACTGCAAAAGACCCATGTGGATGGAGATAGATAGCGATATGAATTGCCGCTGCCAGGAAACGGATTGCCGTCCCATCATCTTCGTCCCCGACGTTGATTTCAGCCGTCTGGAAGATCCCAACATCATCGATGCCTTTTGAAAAAAAAACGTCTTCTTCTGGTCAGAAGAACATGCCAGGGATTATCGAAAGAAAGTACACCGAATAAAGGGCGCCTACTTCACCCCCGGGCAGATAGCCTATTTAAACCGGGCCATCCAGAGCGCCGTTTTTGGCTGGTGAATATCAGGCAGGGAGGAGCCAAACGGATATCAGTAAAGGAATCCCGCCGGAATTATCTTGGAGGTGAGAACAGTTACTTTGACTCATTCAATCGTTGAAATCAAGGTTCGCGGATTTCATGTCGATGTGTTCGGCGTGGTCAACCATGCGTGGTTCGTACGTTTTTTTGAGGAGGCCCGCTGGGCCTATCTGGACGAACGGCCCGCGCTGCGAAACGGTTTACAATCAGCCGGCGTCGCTCACTCCGTGGTCTCGCTGCAGGTGGAATACAAGCATCCGGTTCGACTGGGAAACCTCCTGGGAATTAAAACCTGGGTAAACCGGGCTGGCAGACGGAGCATTACTTTCGAACAAAAGGCTGACATTATACCGGGGCAGGAAACGGCCGTAATTGCTCAAGTTACAAATGTTTTTTTTCGGATCCGCGGGGGAGAGGTGGTCGAGGTGAAGGATGGGGTTTTCGATTCCTGGCCGGAACTTAGGGAGTTGACTGAAACCTGCCGGTTGGGGTCGAGAAGATCGTGAAGTTAGTCCATGTGGACCTCAAGGCACAGTTATCCTCAGAGGAACTGGAGGTTTTCAAAGAATAACGGCTTATTTGTGAGTCGAGTAGACCGGTATCGCACGATATACAGGTAAATGTTTATTTTCTCCCATTATCGGGGACCCATTATCCATTATTCGGGAACAGCCACTGATTATTAAAATAATGTCTCCCTATTGGCCATTGACAGGTCTGTTTTAAAGCTATAATCCTGTGGCCGATCCAAATGGCGCAAATCCAGAGACCTGCGGGGAAAGGAGCAGATCATGAACATCGGCGGATTGTTGGCGAGGAACGCCCGTTACCGGCCGGAGAAGCTGGCCCTGATCTTTGAAAATCAGCGCTTTACCTATCGCGAGTATAATCAAAACGTGAATCGTCTGGCCAACGCCCTCGTGGATATGGGAATCCGTAAAGGAGACAAGGTGGCTACCCTGCTCGTCAACTCCCTGGAGCTGCTGGAGACCTACTGGGCTGCGGCCAAGATCGGGGCCGTGGTGGTTCCCTTGAGTACGCTCCTCCTGGGCAAGGGCCTCAAGACCCTCATCGAGGATTCCGATTCCGTGGCGGTCATCACCTATTCCGGTTTTGTGCAGACCCTGGAAGAGATCCGACCGGAACTCAACGGGATACGACCTGATCGCTATATCCTCACGGACAGGGCCGACCTGACTGGCTACCGCTCCTATCACGACCTTACTGCCGCGGCCAGCCCGGAAGATCCCCGGGGGATCGAGATCACGGGCGATGACCTGTTCAATATCATTTACAGCAGTGGCACCACGGGGCAACCCAAGGGGATCGTCCATACCCACGCCATCCGCGCCATGTACTGCACCCTGGGCGCCTGCGCTTTCCGCATAACCCCGGAGAGTGTGATCATTCATACGGGGTCCATCGTCTTTAACGGCGCCTTCGTGACCTTGATGCCCTCCCTGTTCCTGGGGGCCACCTATATCCTCCACCGCCAGTTCGAGGCAAAGGCCTTTATCGATACGGTCCAAAGAGAAGGGGCCACCCATGTGATCATGGTTCCGGCCCAGATCATCGCCATCCTGCAATCGGAGCATTTCTCGACCCCGGCCCTTGCCTCCCTGGAGATGATTTGCAATGTGGGCGCCCCTCTGCACCAGGGGTACAAGGACGAACTCAACCGGCGCCTCCCGGGCCGGCTCTATGACCTCTATGGTCTGACCGAGGGATTCCTGACGATCCTGGATCGCCGGGACGCCGGCGCCAAGTCCGGATCTGTAGGAATCCCGCCGGCCTTTTACGACCTCCGGATCTGCGATGATCAGGGGAATGATGTTCCGGCAGGAACGGTCGGGGAGATCGTGGGGCGGGGGCCGATCCTCATGCCGCATTATTACAAACGTCCTGATCTTACCAGGGAGGCCATCCGCGAGGGCTGGCTCTTCACCGGCGATCTGGGATATGTGGACGAGGAAGGATTCCTCTACCTGGTGGACCGGAAAAAGGACATGATCATTTCGGGAGGGGTCAATGTCTATCCGAGAGACATTGAGGAGATTATTGTCCAGCACCCGGTCGTATCCGAGGCCGCCGTGTTCGGTGTTCCCAGCGACAAGTGGGGGGAGATGCCAGTGGCCGCAATCACCCTGAAAAAGACCGGGGCCATTGCTGCGGAAGATCTCAAGACCTGGATCAACGAGAACGTAAGTGCCAAGTTCCAGCGGGTCCAGGAGGTGATTCTGCTGGATCAGCTCCCGCGCAATATCGCGGGAAAGGTCCTCAAGCGCGTTATGAGGGAGGAGTATGTCGCAACCCGCAAGTAGGGGTTGACCTCCTTAGGCGGTCGAAATGACCAAAGGGGGAGACAGGTCTTCTCTGATATCGTCAATATTGCTGCGGCCGGATTACAGCTCTTCCGGGGTAAAGGCCACCACCTGATCGATGGTTTCGGCGTCGGCAAAGAGCATGACCAGGCGATCGATGCCCAGGGCAATGCCGGCGGCGGATTTTATCCGGGTCAGGGACTGAAGGAAGGGGGAGGGCGGGGGATAGACCTCTTTGCCCTGAAGTTCGCGGTAGTGGTTTTCCCGGTCGAAGCGTCGCCGCTGCTCTTCCACGTCCGTCAGTTCCGAAAAGGCATTGGCGATTTCCATCCCTCCCAGGTAAAGCTCGAACCTCTCGGCCAGTGAGGGGTCGCCCCCTTTGGCCCTGGCCAGGGCGCCCAGGGCGAGGGGATAGTCGTAGAGAATGGCGGGTTTCTCCCTTCCCAAATGTGGCTCTATCGAAGAAACTAGGGCTTCCTCGAAGATGTCCCTGGCGATTGCCTCTTCCACGGAAATAGCGGCGTAACGGAGAAAGGCCTCCCGGACGGAGAGCCTTGTCCAGGGTTTCGCGAGAGGAATGGTCCCTCCCCGCCAGGGAATGGCATCTCCGAAATCCAGTTCATGGGAGATGAAAGTGATCAGTTCCTCGCATTCCTCCATGAGCCGGGTGTAGTCGGCATCCTGCCGGTACCATTCCAGCATCGTGAACTCCGGCAGATGGAGGCTCCCCCGTTCCCCGGCGCGAAAACATTTGGAGATCTGAAAGATCCGGTCGTAACCGTCACCGAGGAGACGTTTCATACAGACCTCGGGCGATGTCTGCAAAAACCAGTCTCCTGAGGGAATCGCGTCGATGTGGGCCTCGGGCAGAGGCGCGGGGATCCGGAGCGGGGTCTCCACCTCCAGGTATCCCTGGCGGGAGAAGAAAGACCTGACCGCCTGAATCAGCCGGGCCCTGATCCACAGGGCCGATTTTTTGTCCACCGGCTGGCCTGTTCGGGACATCCTATTTTACCCGGGTGAGATAGTCGCCGCTCCGGGTGTCCACTCGGATGCGATCTCCCGTTTCGATAAAGGGGGGGACCATGATCTGATGGCCTGTCGGCAGTTTTATTGGTTTGGTATTCCCGGAAACACTATCCCCCTTGGCCCAGGGTTCCGCCTCTGCCACGACAATATCGATAAAGTTGGGCAGCGTGATGCCCAGCGGCCGGTCCTCGAAGAAAAGGATTTCCACCTCTAGATTATCGATGAGGTAATTCCTTGCCTCCCCCACCTGGTCGGCCGTCAGGAACACCTGCTCGTAACTTTCCACATCCATGAAGCAGTACTTGTCTTCCTCGAGGTAAAGAAACTGCATCCTCTTTTCCTGCATATCCGCCTGTTCGAAGCTGTCCACGGAACGGAAGGAACGCTCGAACTGGCTGCCGTTGATCATATTGCGCAGCCTGGTCCGATAGAGGGCCTGCCCCTTGCCGGGCTTGACGAAGTTGAACTCGACAACTACGTAAGGTTCATTGTCTATTTTCAGTCTCAACCCTTTTTTTAAGTCACTTGCATTGTACATGTATATCTCCTGGTTATTATTGACGACTTCGTAAAAAGGCCGGATGCTGCGTTGCGCTGCATCCCTCCCCCGCCTTCGCGGGGGCAGGCTTGCGGCGTTTTCCGGGGACACGTTCCGATCCCTTTGGGCTTCCGGAACAAGCCCCCTCCCCCAACGCCTCATTCCTCAGGATTTGCGCGCCTTGCCTGCGGACACTTTT
>JAXMLI010000263.1:0-6337 GCA_034368785.1 Smithellaceae bacterium
AACTATGCCCGGCAATGTCTGGCATTTTGCGTCCTCCTTAAATAATCTTTTTGGTTCGGGTTTTCTTCCTCCCCCTTCAAAGGGAGACCTTAGGAAGGGCACTGCTCGATTCCTCCCCCTTCAGAGACAGCGTCATAAATCTCTCGCCGACCGGAAAGAGGAGCAAGATGTTCATAAACGATTGATATTTGTGTTTGCTATCCCACAATAGGGGCTAATATTAGGCTCAAATGGAGCAAAAAATCAAAAAAATGTACGTCTCCCGAATTGCGACACAGCCTCTCAAGGGGGAGGCTAGGAGGGGGATGGGGGTTCTCGTGACGGCGCGGTCATTTAACCCCATCCCCACCCCGACACTCCCCTTGAAGGGGAGGGAGAAGGTCCTGCAAAAACGACCACTGTGCCTCAAAAGAACCTGATAAGGACAAACGCAATTTTCTAACCGGATATTCGTGAATTATGCCAAACATCCAACAAGAAGGAGGTCTTTGCCATGAAAAAAGGAATGCTGCTGCTGTTTTTGTTATCGTTTTTTATGATCGGTAATTCCCTCCCTCTATTAGCCAATGAGATTGGAAAAGAGGTGAAAGTGACGTTCCTCGGGCAATCGGCCTTCAAGATTGTCTCCCCAAAAGGGGTGGTGATCTACATCGACCCCTTTTTGAGCGCCAATCCCCGCACCCCGGCAGAGATGAAACTCGTGGAAAAGGCCGACCTGATCCTCGTCACGCACGGTCATGGCGACCATGTGGGAGACACGCTGGCCATCGCCGAGAAGACAAACGCCCGGATCGTGGTCATGCCGGAACTGGGACGATACCTGACGCGCAAGGGCGCAAAAAACGTGGTGGGAATGAACAAGGGCGGGACCTACGCCTCTCATGGCCTGGCCATCACGATGGTAAATGCGTTCCACAGCTCCAGCGTGACCGAAGGGGACCAGGTGATCTATACCGGGGAACCCGCGGGGTTTGTCATAAAGTTTGAGAATGGTTTTTCCCTCTACCATGCGGGAGATACGGCGGTCTTCGGGGACATGAAGATCATCGGCGAAATCTATCAACCAGGACTTTCCCTGCTCCCCATTGGCAGTCACTTCACCATGGACCCCCGGGAAGCGACCTATGCCGCCAGGCTTTTAGGATCGAAATCTGTGATCCCGATGCATTACGGGACCTTTCCGGCTCTGACGGGCACCCCGGAGGAGTTCGTAAGGCTCATGAAGGAGGTCCCGCAGACAAAGGTAATCGTCTTGAAACCGGGGGAAACGGTTCAGTAGGGCGTCTCGTTCGCGTAAGGTGAAGACCGTTCCCGGATAGACCGTAAATCGGGGGGCAGCTATTTATTTTCCCTGGTGCTTACCGCGGCGCATCACCCGTCCCTGATTGTATTGTTACAAGGCCCGCAGCCACTCGGGCTTCAGGCCGACCTCTCCCCGCAGGGCCGCGTCGATCAGATCGAGGGCTTTTTGCTTGCCGCTGGGCAGCTTGGCCTTGATGGGCAGGTAATTGGAGGCGTGGTTGGAGAAAAAATACCCCCGGGTCAAATCCGTCGCGGCTATCATCTCCCGCAACTCCCGGAGCAGCCCGGCCTCATCGGGCAATTCGAATGTCCCGTTCAGACAATCCTGATAAAGCGCTGTCCCGGGAATGAGCATCACCGTCAGAGCCCCGACAAAATCGGGGTCCATGGCACTCAACAGCTCGCCCGTCGCCCGGGCATGCCGGAGCGAGTGCGCGCGGCCGCCGATTCCCAACAGAACGGTGGCCGACAACCCGATGCCCGCTTCCCTGACCCGGCGCCCCATCTCGATACAGGTCGCCGCCGTGGAACCTTTATGGATCGCCGTACGGATCTCGTCATCGCCGGTCTCGACGCCGTAATAGAGGATGCCGAGGTTTGCCTCGCGCAGTTGCCTCAGCTCTTCCGGGGATTTCTTCTTGATAGATTTGACATTCGCATATGCCCCGACCCGGTTCACCCGCGGCAGATGTTCCCTGATCCGCTCCAGAATCCACATCAACCTCGGCTGGGGAATGATCAGCGCGTCGCCGTCCATCAAAAAGAGGCGATCCTCCTTTTCCATGTGCCGGGCGGCATAGAGGATGTCGCCGAGGATGATCCGGTCGTCCTTGATCCGGAAGCGTTTGTCGCCATAGGCGCCGCAAAAGGTACAGCGGTTATGGGAGCAGCCCACCGTGACCTGCAGAAGGATACTGTCAGCCTCACTGGGCGGTCTGATACAATACCCCTCGTAATGCATCCCTTCATCTTCGGAAATGGTTGCCACGGTTTTCCCCCCGGGAAAGAATGATGACTGCGTAAAAGGCGTACCCCTCCCCGATGTTACGGAGTACACTTCGCGCCTCGCCGCCAAGGCTGTTCCCGACGGCAAAGCAATGCTAACATTTGTCCGGTAAAAGGGGAAAAGAAATTTACCGTGGGTAAAATACAGTTGACAGGCAACTGATCTTCAGATACTCCCACCGGAAAGACCCAGGCCATGGCCGTCAATGCCTGTTGGGAGGGAAACCGCATGAATCACACCCGGGGAGAGATGGAACTGGGATATACTTATGATGAGTTGGAACCCGGGATGGCGGCCACGTTTACCAAGACCATCACCGAATCGGATGTCTACCTCTTTGCCGGCATCTCGGGTGATTTCAACCCGCTCCACGTTAACGAGGAATTCGCCAAACTCACCCCGTTTAAAACCAGGATCGCCCACGGCGCCCTGTCCCAGAGCCTTATCGCGCCGGTCCTGGGGATGAAGCTGCCTGGACTGGGCACGATCGCCCTGGAAATCCAATGCCGGTTCAAGGGTCCCACCTTTTTCGGCGATACGATCACCGCCCGGGCGGAAGTGGTGGAAAAACTGCCGGAAAAAAGGCGGGTACGACTGAAACTCACCTGGACCAATCAGAGAGATGAGTTGATCTCCGAGGGTTACGCGCTGGTTATTCCGCCTTGCGCGATGTCCTGAGAGGGAGGTTGCCACGCCCTCACCAGTGGGGCTGGTTGCCGATCCGGTGCCCCATCACCTCCGCCGTTTCGGTAATGACCACAAAGGCATTGGCGTCCTCTTGGCGGACTATCTGTTTCAGCAGGGCCAGTTCGCTAAAGGTCACGACAGTGTAGAGGACCTCCTGTTCCTTTTCCGAATACCCCCCCTGACCATGGACAATCGTGAGTCCCCGATGGATCTCCTCCATGATCCGCTGGCTGATCCTCTTCCAGGCCGGCGAAACGATCATGATCGCCTTGCGCTGCGAGAGGCCGTTCACCACCAGGTTGATAATCTGAGACGACACATACAGGTAGATCAGTGTGTAGAGGGCGTCCTCCAGGGAAAATAGCCAGGCGGCGGCGGCCAGGACAATGATATTGAAGATGATGATCGTCGTGCCCAGCCGGAGGGAGAAACGGGACATCATGATCACCGCCAGGATGTCCACCCCGCCGGAAGAACCCAGGGACTTGAGGATCAATCCTGCGCCGAAGCCGATGATGATCCCGGCCAGAATGGCGCTGAGCAGCTTGTCGTCTATCGGGATGGGCACGTGTATCAATTCCACCGCTGCGGCGAAGATGAACATCCCCAGGGTGGAGTAGAGTAAAAACCGGCGACTCACGAAGAACCAGCCTGCGATGAAAAGGGGAACATTCATGACGATGTAAATGAGGCTGACGGGCATCACCGGGAACAGGTAGTAAAATACCAGGGAAAGCCCAAGGAACCCGCCGCTGACGAATTGCTGGGGAATCAGAATCCCGTTGATCGCGAGCGCGCAGATCAGGCTCCCGGCGGAGAGCAGCGATATATTCCAGCTAACCTGCTTGAAGCCCGTCCAGAACTTCCTGAAATCAACCCTTGACATAAAACCTCCCAAGCCTTTCCGCAAACAACACAAATCAGATGACCCCCAGCCACTCCTGTCCTGTCCTGGGCGTTTTCTCCTGCAAGCAGACAGGCCTTGCCGGGAAAAGTCCACATATTGGCTTCCGGGGTGGTTGGCGGCAGGTTGTTTACGGTGGAAAGGAGAATCCATGTATGCCACCGCTCGTAAAGATTCAGTCTTGCGTGGCCGAGTTAAGACAAATATTGCCTGCCCTTGCGTTTCTTGCAAAACTCCTGCGGACGCGACGGAGCGCGTCCCTCCAGTCTCCAAAACATGCCATTTTCGGCGCCTTTTGGAGGGCCTAGCGAAGTCGTGGCCGTCTTTACCCTGCGTCTTGCAATTGGCTCCCCGTGTAACTGAATCTTTACTACCGCGCCGTCATTTTCCTTGACAAGGGGAAAGGATATGGGCCATAGGCCATCCTCGACAGGACGCGAGAATGGCAGTATATCTGAAATTAACCCTCACCGCCCTTTTCTGGGGCGGCACCTTCATTGCCGCCCGGGCCATTGCCCGGGAAGTGGAACCCTTTTCCGGCTCATTTCTGCGTTTTTTTATCGCCTCCGTGCTGCTGTTGATTCTTACCGTAAGAATCGAAGGCCGCCTCCCGGCCATTAAGAGGGGCCAGCTTCTTCCCCTGGCCCTCCTGGGCGCGACGGGCGTCTTTGCCTACAATGTCTTTTTCTTTCTGGGCATGAGAAGCGTCGAGGCCGGTCGGGCCGCCCTGATTGTGGCCACCAATCCGATTGTCATCACTATCTTCGCGGTTATTTTCCTGCGGGAGCGCCTTTCCCCTTCCCGGCTCGCCGGGGTATTTCTCTCCCTCACCGGCGCCGGCGTGGTAATTTCCCGGGGCAACCCCCTCCTGTTCACCACCCAGGCAGGCCTGGGGGAACTCCTTATCTTCGGCTGCGTCCTTAGCTGGGTGGCCTATTCTCTCATCGGCAGACAGGTAATGAGGGACCTCTCACCCCTGGCCGCGGTAACCTACTCATCCCTCCTGGGGACAATGGCCCTGCTGCCGGGCGCCCTCTGGGAAGGGCTTCCCGCCAGTATCCCCCGTTACACGCTCGGACAATGGTCCGCCCTGGGGTATCTGGCCGTCTTCGGCACCGTGATCGGATTCCTCTGGTATTATGAGGGGATAAAGAAGATCGGCCCCTCCCGGGCGGCCGTCTTCATCAACCTTGTCCCGGTGAGCGCCGTCTTCCTGAGCTGGCTTATCCTGGGAGAACCCCTGAGCCTGCCCCTCTTCCTCGGGGCAGCCCTCGTGATCGCGGGCGCTTATCTGGCCAACAAAACCAAAACAATTGAAGAACCAAGGCGCTCATGATAAGGATGGTCCGGCCCGATCCGGGAACTTAAAAAGCGAGGCAAGATGGACAGTTTAGTCATCGCCACCTACAACGTGAATTCCATCCGCTCCCGCCTCCACCTTGTCCTGCCCTGGCTGAAGACCCACCGCCCGGACATCTTCTGCCTCCAGGAAACAAAGGTGGAAGACGACGGATTTCCCCGGCAGGCATTCGAGGAACTGGGCTACCATGTGGTCTTCAAGGGAGAGAAGAGATACAATGGCGTGGCCATCGTCTCCCGGGAAAAACCATCGGAGGTAGCCTGGGGCCTCGATGACGGCGGGCCGCCAGACGACTCCCGGTTGATCCGGGGTGTTTTTGCCGGAGTTCATGTTCTCAACACCTATGTTCCCCAGGGCAGGGAACCGCAAAGCCCCCAGTTCGCCTATAAGCTGGAGTGGTTAAGCAGGCTGAAAAGGTTCATCGCCAAGAATTACACCCCTGGCGACCCCCTGGTTTGGTGCGGTGACATTAACATCGCGCCGGAACCGATCGACGTCCATGACCCCAAACGGCTCCTGGGCCATGTCTGCTTCAATCCCGAGGTCTGGGAAGCCCTCGCGGAAATCAAAGCCTGGGGCCTGACGGACATCTTCCGGCTGCATCACCCCAATGAGCCGGGACAGTATACCTTTTTCGACTACCGGGTCCCGAAGACCCTGGAACGGGGTCTCGGCTGGCGGATAGACCATCTCCTGGCCACAGAGGCCATGGCAAACCGTTCACTGAACTGCGCGATTGACCTGGCGCCCCGGGGAGCGGAAAAACCTTCGGACCATACGGTGCTCTTCGCGGAATTCAAAAATTGACGACTTCGTAAAAAGTACCCAAGGCGTCATTCTCGCGTAGGCGGGAATCCAGAAGTAATTGAATACACTAGATTCCCGCCTACGCGGGAATGACAGAATGTGGGGTTTTCAGACTTTTTACCGCTTCATCAAGATTGATCCCACCGAAATCTCGGGGGAAGGATATGCAAATTGACTGATGCCCTCCACTTCTTTAAAAATACCGTCGAATGGCAGGGATGGGGCTACAATGCCCTGACGATAAGCTTCATCGGCACGGCCTTTTTCACCA
>JAXMLI010000264.1:0-9420 GCA_034368785.1 Smithellaceae bacterium
ATTCCCGCCTACGCGGGAAGGACGCCTTGGGTACCATTTACGAAGACATCATTACAGAATTACCGTACTGAATGACCGTCAAAAAAAGCTTTCCAGCACGATGATAATGTCATCGGGCAAGACCAGGTCTCCCATCTTGACGTCAAGCGTCTTCTCTGCCTTGTCGATCTTGCGTATGATCTGCGTTTTGCTTTTCCTTGCCTTTTGAGTGTAGCCGCCGGCCAGGGTTATGGAACGCAAGACGGTGAGCCCCTTTGTTATCTTGAAGGCGCCGGGACTCTTGACCTCCCCCATGACATAAACAAAGGCCGCCCTCGGCACATAGATGCTGTCTCCCTCGAGCACGGGAAGGTTCGAGGAGATGTCCCCTCCTTCGAGGAGCTTCGTCAGATCGACGGAAATTGTAATATCATGCTTCCGGTCTGTGCTTCCTTTGATGGCGCTCCGCTGGATAAAAAGCGTTTCGCCTGCATTGGCGGTGATGCCTCCGGCATTGGAGATCACTTCCATCAGGGTGGAATTGCCCCGCATTTCGATAAGCCCCGGTTTGGTGAACTCTCCCAGGACGGTTACCTTCTTGCTTTTGTATTCAAGGATAAAGACGCCAACTTGAGGATTTCTGATATATCCGCCGGCAAAGAGCTGCGCCGTTTTTTTCCCGATCTCCGTTGCCGTCAATCCGCTGACGAACACTTCGCCGATCAGGGGCACGGTGATCTTGCCCTCGCCGCTGACGCGCACCTCCGTCGCGAGATCAGGATTGTCGTATACCGTGATCTTTAGAAGGTCGCCTTCGCCTATTTGGTATTCCTGTCCCTGCGCGACAAGAGGAAACAGCGACAGCAGAATAAGGAGGCAAGCCGCCGCCCATGCCGACATCGTGGGATGAAGGCGGAATAACAGCAGACGAAGAAGTTGAAATGACATGACCAGCAGATTTTCAATGTTCCCGCGGATCACGGCAAAGGGATTAATAACCGGCATCCTTTATGTATTTTCTCCTTTGCTCCGGAGTCAACGTAGCGGGCTGGGAAGGCGGCGTCATCCCGGTAACGGTGGTTTTCTGATTGGCTCCCAGACTGACCCTGTCCACGATGAGGCCTGAGACGTTTTTCACCTGGAAAGGACTTCCGATATTGGCAACCTCTGTCTCCGCCGGCGATACGCTGACGAAAAAATCGGCCATGCCCACGTTCATCGAAGCATGACCGGTTTCGACGACAAATCTCGAATCGCCGCTGCGCTTTCTGTAAACCACAAACCGCGCGCGGCCCTCCCGCACCTTTGTCACCGCTGACCTCCGGTTGTCGCGGGGGGTATAGGCGTATTGCGTAACCAGCAACAGGGTCTCCGGGAACAGAATTACAAAAGAATCATCGGTAAAGACCAGCTGCGCCGAGGCATCCTTGCCGGATCGCAGGAGTTCGCCCACCGCCGCGCTGTCGCCTGGTTTTACAGGCCTTGCCCGATCCGTATCTGTTTTTATAAGTTCCACCCTGCCCTGCACCTTCGTCAGCATGCCGACTATGGTATCCGCGAAAAGGCTGCCCGCCGGGACAAGAAGCAGAAGAAGCGCAAGACAAAGCCGGAAGCATCCTCCAGGAATCACTACAGGGCAAAGTTGATGGTAAGAGCATAGGCGCGCTCAACCATATCATGACTGGCTATGTTCGAATCACGGTTCCTGTAGTTGAAATCGAGAACAAATTCAAGCCAATCCCTCATCTGATATTTAAGACCGACACCGGATAGGATTGTTTTGTCGCTTCGCGCTTCCGGGTCCGGCGCGACGGCATCCGAGTACTCGTCCGTGCCGTAGGAACCCCGCAGGAACCCGGATATCTTGTGGGTAAGCTTGTGGGTGTACTCGGCAAAGGCGCCGGTGGTGACAAAGTATCTGGCGCCAAGGGCGCTCGATTCGTTGGCGGCGCGATGACCCACAAGTTTCAGGGATGAGTCGTCGGAAAAGGCGTGGTTCAGGTCAATGGAGGCCGACCAGGTGTTCAGGTTTTTTTTGGCCCGATCTTCAAAATCCTTCTGCAGGTATCCCCCTTTTACCGTGCCCTTTGTATATTCCGAAACCTCCCAGGTCAGACCGAGGAAGGCCGTGTGCACTACGCTATCCAGTCCGTTTGCCTTGCGGTTGTAAACGATGTTTTTGTAGTCATATTCCACAAAGGCCGATGTCTTAGGAAGGAAGCGGTAGTAAACATAGGCGGACATGAGATCCTCTGCCCTGTCCCGATAGTCGCTCAGCATAAAACGCCAGTTCGTTCTTGCATAATCCAACTGGACCTTGGATCTGTCCGCCAGCTTATATGTCGCGGAAAGGGCCGCGGCGTTGGTCTCGTACTGTTCTATCTGCCCGGAGGTTGTCGAAAGCCGCGGTTCGTGCCCTTTCTGGTAGATGTCGCTCAACTTCAGACTGAACAGGCTGCCGAATTTCAAATCCGCCACGGCACTGGCATTATGATCGGTGGTGTTTTCTGAACCGAAATCCGCGTAAGTGGTTACTACCGCGTTATATTCAAGCGCCAGCTGATGCATTCTGAAGGGAAGGAGCAATTTTATGCCGGGCGTTGTTGTATTCACCCAATCCTTCTTGGTATCCGTTGCCGTTGCAAAGACATTATCGGTGTAGGATTCTTTGACTATCAGATAGGGATGAATCTCCAGCGAGCCGTAACGAATATTTCCCGCGGCCAGAGCAGTCCCAGACATACACAGCCAAAGAAGCAGCGGCCATATTTTCTTTGCCATTATTTGAACCTCCTTAAAAGCGATTTTAGCGGCCTTCTTATTCGGGTTTATAGGGGCTTGCCGGCTTGGTCGCCGCCTCGGTAGGCGGGGCGCCTACTCCTGCGCCACCGATGTTTGAACCCGCCCCCCGCGAACCGACGGCGCCCCCGATTACCGAAGAAGTAGTCGCGGTCGGCGTGACAGGCGCGGTGTATCCGAAGACAGGCGCCGGGCTCTGCGCTGCCTGCACGTTTGCGTTTGCAATGACGCCAGCGGGCACTCCGGCGCTTCTGGCCCCGTTATTGACTTGGCTTGCCGTCGCCCCGGCCTGCAGGGCCACGGAGACAATCGTGGTCATGGTCGCCTGGAAGGAAGCTGCGGACAAACCCATCTTGGTAACGGCCGTTGCGGCGCCTTTTACTACGCTTTCGGCGGGAAACCCCGCGGTTATTGCCGAATAAACGACCCGTCCGGGTTCCGTACCTGCCGTTACAAGCGACTCTATGGCCTGTTCCACCGACAAACCGGCCGCCACGGCATTCCGAATGATCACGGCAATGTCCATACCCGCCGCCAGGTCAGCCGCTAGCTGCAACTGTCGGGGATCACGCTCCGGGCCTCTTTCCTGCGCGCCAAGCGGCATGGAAAGTACCAGGCCCGTAAGGATAAGCGCCGTCATAAGGGACCACAGGAATTTCGCTATCCCCCCCCTTTTTGAGTTGTGAGAAGATGTAACACCTTTTTCTTCAGGCACAGCTTTCATTATTTTAAATATGTGAGTCTCCATAACCACCTCCCGCTCTTTGTTGCCTGTTAAATTGTTAAACGCGGTGTTCGCTCTCTTGCATCCCATGACGGACACCTTTAAAATTATATCATGGAGACTGTGCCGGTGCCGGCTCGTTGATACAGCTCCGCTCTCTCAGTTACAGAGCAGGGTGAAAATAATCCATGATCCTGCTGCGATCGGGCAGTGTAAAGGCAATTAAACAAATGAGTTAACCTGCCTTTCGATGCTATAATGATTGATCTTCAAATATGTCGCTTAACCTGCTGAAAAATACATACGGGGAAGAATTCTCGGTATGGTGTAAATATAGAGAGAAGTCTGCCCGGACGTGGAGCAACTAAAGGAGCAGATTCTAATCGAATCCCTTAACTGAGTATTTTGAGGTGTACCCTGCCACCATAACGCAAAAGTTGATCAATATCTGCCAGTGACATCCTCTACCAGGTCCTGATTTCTAAAAAGTCGGGCATGATAGGGAGCCATAACCATATTTTGAAATACCTTTTACTCTTGCGCCTGAAACCCTATTTTAATGCCAAGTTAATTGTCAAGGAAAACTTTCATTTTCCAGGTACGGAGTGGTCAGGTCTTGCGGCTGGATATTACCTGCCCCCTTTGTCACACCGCAAGACCTGACCCGTTGACCTTGTCCCTGCGCAAGGCGAATGAGGTCGGTCGTCAATAGTGGACACCAAACCTTTTACGCCGCCAGTCGTTTTTCATAGAACCATCGTTCAAAAGCCGCGGGAGACAGGAACCGGAGCCTGGCCTGTTTCCTTTGCCGGTTATAGAAAATCTCGATATACGCTGTAATGTCCTGTATAGCCTCTTGTCTCGTTGCATAACGGCAATGGTGAATCTGTTCATTCTTGAGTACGCCCCAGAAACTTTCCATAGGGGCGTTGTCGTAGCAATTTCCTTTCCGGCTCATAGACGCCCTCATCCCGAACCGCTCAAGCAGCAAGGTATATTCCTGGGCGCAATACTGGCTGCCCCGGTCCGAGTGGTGAATCAAACCCGCTGCGGGTCGCTTGGCTGCTATGGCCCTCAAGAGGGACTGGCTGACCAGGTTCTTGGTCATGCGCTCTGCCATGGCATAACCTACGACTTCTCCGGTAAAAAGATCCTTATGGCCAGCAAGATACAACCAGCCTTCCCCAGTGGGGATGTAAGTGATGTCACTCATCCAGATCTGATTCGGCGCGGATGCCTCGAACTTCTGATTCAGCA
This sequence comes from Smithellaceae bacterium, assembly GCA_034368785.1. GTDB lineage: Bacteria > Desulfobacterota > Syntrophia > Syntrophales > CAMTWB01 > CAMTWB01. The sequence goes on from JAXMLI010000264.1 coordinate 4,760, forward strand.
GGTTCCCCGCCACAGGCAGAGAATGCCGCGAGTCCGTCGTAACCTTGAACTTCCGCTTTTGCCGGCACCGCAAGCCAAGCTTCCGGCGAATCCGCTTGATCCGATGAACACCCACAACGATTCCGTTTTCCGACAAATCCTGCTGCAAGCGCTCCGGACCATACGTCTGGCGCGTCCGTTTATGAGCAGCACGGATCTCCAATTCCAGCCTCTCCTCTTCCTCCTGTCGAGGGGTAAGCTGTCGCTTGACCCAGGCATAGTATCCGCTTGTCGTCACCTCCAACACACGGCACAGCAGCGAAACATAATAGGTAAGTCGCAACTCCTCGATCACCGCGTACCTTACAGCGACTCCTTGGCAAAGTACGCGGCCGCTTTTTTTAGGATATCCCGCTCCATCTTCGCCAGAGCCAGATCTCGTTTCACTTGAGCCAATTCTCTTTCGAGCTCCGTCAGAGGGCGTTGACCTTTGCCGACCGCTCCCAGATTACCCTTCCTTGAAACCCTCCGCCAACGTTCCAATGTCGATTTCGGCAAAGATAAGCGCCTTGATACCTCCAGTACGGATAAACCTCCATCCGTCACCATCTTTACCGCTTCCTCTCGGAACTCTTTTGTGTAACGCCCGTTCGGTACCTTTTCCATTTTCACACCTCCGCCTCGGTTTCTTACCTAAACATTGGTGTCCCGAGTTGCCGTTATGTGCAAACGCAAGCCCTTCATCTGTTAGAAGGAAAACCGCTTTGGTAGCGCCGGCATCGTCAGCATTCTGCAAAAGCTCATACGGGGCTCGACCCTCATAGAGTTCTCTAAGATCCCGTTCCCTTATAGCCTGCGACTTGAGAAGCCTCAAACCTTGATAATCGGAGGGTGTCCGTAATTTCTTCTCCCTTAACCTATCAAAGGCTGCATAATCTAAAAGTAAAGAAATTTCGCTTTGAAAGGGCTGAGTTTTCATAGCGGTATTTTCCTCGTAACAAAAATGAATTATTTCTGCCAAGGCCCGGGTGCCGTCCAGGCAGCCGGCACAGCTTTGCTATTTACAAGAAAATCTATAATAGGTTTTAAAAAGAGGGAAACAGCAGCGACCGCTTCCTCGAAAGTATCCGGATCACCAACCATCCGGTTCTTTCGCAGGAACGCTTTCCATTGAGCCTGTTTCGTCTTGTCCTGGATGAATGCCTCGGTGAAAGCCACCGGGTCGGCTGGAGTAGCCGTGTGGCGGGCAGCAAAGGTCTCTGCAATTGCCGCCGCCAGGGTCTTGCCATCAAAATCAAACTGCCGGGAAAGTAACCGGATATCCCAGAAATCTTTCATGCGGCTGTTCATAATGCCCAGTCTGACCATCGCCTCGAACTTCTCGGCAATCGTGCTCTCCTTGCTGTAACCGCGGATCTGCGGCGCCGGTAGATCAAGAATCGTCGGATATGCCATCAGCTCGGGCAATGGAATCACGATATCACCAAAACCCACATCAAGCTGAATCGTTATCCGGGCGTTATCCAAAGAGCCTCGGAAATGGACGCGGACCCCTTCGTAATCGGCCTCTTCGGTAATAATCTGTCCACGGACGCTGTACGGATCAAAAATAATCCCATCCGGCTCCACTTCCTGAAGACATACCTCCCGGACCATGGCGATGATGGCGTCGGTGTTGTTTTTCATCTTTCCCAGCATATCAATGTCCATCGTGGACCGAAAGGCTGGCACTTTCCACACCATCAGCATTAATGCACCTTTGAGAACGAAGCTCTCTGAATAGGAAGAGCGGGAGAGACGGTACAGAAAACGTTCGATCGCGTAATATTGGAAGAGCTCGTTGAAGGGACGGGCTGATTCCTTCGACTTGTTGAGAAGGCGCTGGTGAACAGAAGCGGCGATGTTACGGAGATTGCTGTTCGTCATAGCGTCGCCTCCAGATAGGGGCGCATGACCCTCTCCACCCGGCATATCCGGGCATAACGCATGAGATCGTCGGCCTGGAAGCGTTTCCTTTGCCGATAGAATTTCAGGGCCTCCAGGACCACATCGAGGCCGATCTTGTTCCGGTATTTGAAGCAGTCGGCCAGGGTCTTTTCCGGATTGTAGACTCTCACAGGGATGCCGTCGACGTCATGCTGTTCAATCCCTTCCGTGAAAGCAGTACCGCTGAACCAGAAAATGCGCAGCGGCGGATAATCGAGCCGGGAAGGTTCGGCGCCCCGCGGCAGGGCAAGATAAATCTCATGGGGAATTTCAGTGGTCATCTCATGATAAGAGAGGGCGGAAATGAGACAGATAACACCTTTGGGGACTTTCATGGCCACGGTCGCCAGATCGGGGTTGCCGAGCGTCGGCATATCGGCAAAGCGGTACATCCCACGCCCCAGTCGCTCTATGACGCCCTTATCTCGCATGGTATAAATGGTGCGTGTATGAACGCCCGCCCTCACTGCCTCTCCGGTGCGAAAGGCACCCTTTTGAGGATGTAGCAGAACCCTGGCCCGCCGTATGGCTGCTGTGTCCGATTTTTCGATGGTTGGCGACATGGATAAAATTACCTACATTAATTGTTATTTGCTGGTATTATTATCCAGAGCAATGAGCTTTGTCAAGCGGAAATGGGACGGATTTTTAACCAATATTCAGATAGTAATCAAAGATCATTATAGAGACAATATTTTTATATTTCATAGACTTTCAATAAACAGAGCTAACTGTGTACACTGTAAAAATTTGACTTCTGTATCTTTTGGCGGGAAGCGTGTCCACCAAAAGGTGTCCCGAGTTAAGATGACTGTTGGATTGGATAGCTACCACTAAACAATCCTTCGATCAAGATTTCTGTATTGAATCGCCTCGGCTACCTGCTGGGCTTCGATCTTCTGCTGTCCGGCGAGATCGGCAATGGTTCGTGACAGTTTCAGGATTCGGCTGTACGCCCTGGCGCTCAACCCGAGTTTTTCCATCGCCATTTCGATGAGTTGCTGGGACTCTCTATCCAACTGGCAGAAATTCTTGACCTGTTTTTCCGTCATTCTGGCGTTGAACGGGGCAGGCTCGCCGGAAAACCTGCCCTTCTGTATCTCTCTGGCCTGGCACACCCGCTCCCTGATAGCGACGGAACTCTCTCCGGTGTAGCTGCCCCGCAGATCCCGATACCTGACGGCCGGCACTTCCAGGTGGATATCGATCCGGTCATAAAGCGGCCCCGAGATGCGTCCCTGGTATTGGCGTATCTGCTGGGCGCTGCAACGACAGGTATGCTGCGGGTCCCCGTAGTAACCGCAGGGACATGGGTTCATGGCCGCCACGAGCATGAACCGGGCCGGATAGGTGGCGACGCCGGCCGAGCGGGTGATGGTTACTTGACCATTCTCCAGGGGCTGCCTCAAGGTTTCGAGTACATGTTTTCCAAATTCAGGCAGTTCATCGAGGAAAAGGACCCCCTGATGGGCCAGGCTTATCTCGCCCGGTCTGGGCTGGTGCCCGCCCCCGACGAGCCCCGCATCGGAAATGGTATGATGAGGTGCGCGAAATGGCCGCCTCATCAGGAGGGGTTTGCTCCTGTCCAGCAGTCCCGCGACGGAAAAGATGCGGCTTGTTTCGATGGCCTCTTCCAGGGACAAATCGGGAAGGATCGTGCAAAGCCGGTGGGAGAGCATGGTCTTGCCCGAACCGGGGGGACCGATCATGATCATGTTGTGCCCCCCCGCGGCGGCAATCTCCATGGCCCGTTTGGCGTGATCCTGCCCGCGAACTTCAGAAAAATCCACGCTGTAATCAACAGCGGGCGAAAGTTGGTCTTCCGGACCACAGATCGCCGGCGGGATAATCCTTGTCCCGTTGAGATGTTCCACCACATCCGCCAGGGTGTTCACCGGGATCACATCGATGCCGGAAACAATGGCTGCCTCCAGGACATTATCCTTCGGGATGATCAGCCCCTTCATCCCCAGCTCCCGGGTTAAGAGGGCATTGGAGAGGATGCCGGAGATGGCCTTCACGGTGCCGTCGAGGGATAATTCGCCTGAAAACAGGTAATTTTTGAGAAGCTCTGAGCGAATCACCCCCTGGGCGGCCAGGATCGCCACGGCGATGGGAAGATCGAAACCGGTCCCCTCCTTCCGGATATCGGCCGGCGCCAGATTGACAGTCAGGTGGGTACGGGGAAAGGGGTAACCGGAATTCTTGATCGCCGCCTTGATCCGGTCGCGGCTTTCCTTTACTGCAGCATCAGGCAGACCGACGGTGGTGAACATGGGCAACCCGGAGGAGATATCCACCTCCACTTGCACCGGATGGGAAACGATGCCCAATATGGTGCCGCTCGTGACCTTAACAATCATCGGCGCCTCCCGGGATTGATGCCTATACTAATACAGCAAGGCGCGGGCGCCCGCAAGCCCTTTCCTGAAAGCATGATCCACCACACAAAATATTAGAGAAAAAACAATCTTTTTCGCAGTAGTTGGCCGATGGTTGCGGGGAAAAAGCATAATTCCTCCCCCTTCAAGGGGGACCTCAGGAGGGGCCGTGCCAGATTCCTCCCCCTTCAACTGACCTTTACCCATAAGTCACGCGGGACACGGGAAAAAGCGTATAAGAAAGGGGGCGGAGGGGGTTGTTTCTTCTTCCCGTGCTGCTTCACAACCCCCTTATCCCTTTCCTAAGGTAACTAC
>JAXMLI010000265.1:0-2830 GCA_034368785.1 Smithellaceae bacterium
CTGCGGGAGGAAATCCCGGAGGCTTACAAGAATCTCGATGAGGTGGTCGCGGTCGTGCACCGGGCGGGCATCTCGAAGAAAGTCGCAAAACTGAGATCCCTCGGATGTATCAAGGGATAGGATATTATTGTTATTGTGGAAGGAAGCGAACCCGTGACATTTTGTCACGGGTTAAAATTGATGAACTCGTAAAAAGTCCAAATTTCGTGTCATTTCTTAGACGCTAATCAGATTTCACCCTTTTATGCTAAGACGCCTTGATCCAGGTTATGCACGATTAATCGCATCTGCTCTGGGGGATTGATAGCGATATTATTGTGCGAGATTTGTAGGAACTGAAGGGCAGGTTTACCGGGTTGTTTGCTGGATAGATGAGAAGGTGTGTTGGGAATGAAGGGATTTGATGAAAGTCAGAACTCGCCATTTTCACGAAGAGACGGTCCATCGATTTTGATTGTTACACAGCGATGATGCAAGCGGTCGAGAAGGGCATCTACCATATCCTTTGGTTTTAGCAATTTATACCAGTCGTCAGGGTCCAGATTCGTGGTAATGATTGTCGATTTGCCGGCCTCATACCGTTCCTTCATAAGCTTAAAGAAGGCATTCATCTGTTCGGTGTTAAGTGTTAAATATCCGAGCTCGTCCAGAAGAAGAATGTCATAGCGGCACAAGGCATTAAGAAGTTGCGGCGTGGAACGGTCAGCCAGGGAGGCATAGAGATCGTCAAGCAATCTTTGTACATCATAGAAGCGGCCCCGATATCCTGCAATTAATGCCTGACGTAATATGGCCACCGCCAGGCCGCTTTTGCCGACCCCTGTTTTGCCGTGGAAGACGACATTATCACCTCGCTTTATAAAGTCCAGGCCAGCCAGGGTCATGACCTGACTTTTGTTTAGTGAGGCTTGACGTTCGAAGGGGAATGAGTTGATCGTCCATTCCCAGGGAAGCCTGGCAGTTTGCAGACGATACTGCACACTGCGCTCCTGCCGGAAACGCATCTCTTCAAACAGGAGATTATAAATGACTTCCTGGACAGAGAGTCCCTCTTTTTCTGCCTGGGCGATCTGATGGTCAAGGGCCAGGGTCATCCCCTTAAATTTTAGAGTGTCTAACAGCCCAGCAATTTTATTTTTCATGATATTTCAAAGAAGTCTCCGGCAATGTTGTTCAGAATAATCCTTTCGAGTCGGGCCAAGTCGTAAAGCCCATAGTTTAGGGCCGTCCGGATGGCTGCTATAAATGGCTCAAAGGGATAGGATCTTTGTAAATTGAGCAATCGGCGCAGGTTCAGCACGCCCCGCCCAGGACTTCTTTTTTTTAGATTTGCCACATAGCGGTCTAAGTCTTCATTTTTACCTGCAAGCAACAGGTTCTCTTCCTTTGTTGGGCCTTGGTGAGACTTTATGCGGTTTAACGGCGGATGGTGATTAGGGAGTGTGGCTCTCGTCTCATTTTTATCGATAATCCTTTTGTGGTCTGCCACTAATTTATGTTTGTCGTACACGAGGATTTTGTCCCAATGTTTTTGCACCTCAAGCTTCTTGCCAACTAAGGCGTGAGGCACTGAATAGCGGTTTGTTTCCAGTTGAACATAACCCTGAATGTCAACTCCTCGGCAAAAGCTTTGATAGACTGGCGGTTCAAATGGCGGTAACGCTTTGAGCGCTGATTTTTCGATGATGTAGGCTGCATCCGGGCTCATCCCCAGGGACCGCTTATGTTTCGGATTTGCTTTTTCGTTGCACCATGCCAATGCCTGCCGGTTCAAATCCTGCCAATCAACGAAGGTCCTGCCAGCAATAAAGTTGGTCTCGACAAAGTAAAATGGCCTTTCTACGCGTGCTTTTCGATTGGGATCATTGAGCCAATGGGGTTCAAAGCGTGTTCCGTATAGACCGCCAAAATGTTCCATCTCCGGATTGATCACGGCGTAGGGACCGACGCCACTGGCTACGACAACATGGGTATTGTCAATGACACATCTTTCACAGACCCCGTCCATAAAGGCAAAGGCCGCGGCCAGAAAGACTTTGCATTCAAATCTTGTAAATCGAGGATAGTATTGAATAAATATCCTCCGGCTGTACGCCAGTACCAACGAGGCACACTGGGCGGTTATTTTCTCGCCGCCAAGCACGAGTTTATGGGGTGAGGTGTCGTGCTGCATTTCTTCGCCGGGAGCAAAGTCATACTCTCCTGAACGGGTCTTTTGGGGTGTTCGGATTTCAAACTTTCTGATGATCCAGGTCAGCGTCTGATAGGGAATGAGAATCTTATGGCGGCTATCAAGCTCTTCGGCGACCCTGACCACATTGCCACGACACTCTTTGAACAGATACTTGATCATCGGAACATGATCGACATATTTTGATTCCTTCTCCGGCGGCTCGGCGCCACCGTTTTCGACAATCGTCCGGACGGTATTTCTGGACACCTTGAGGATACGGCTTATCTCATGCAGACTCACATTGTTGGCTGCCATCTCCAGAATAAGCTGCTTTTTCGATGGACTGATCATGTTCTTTCCTCCTCGCCATTTCTTTTAATTCAACAAGATATTGATCCGCCTTTTTTATCCAGATCTGCATCTGTCGATGCTTAAAGGCTCTCTGTTCCGGGTAAAAAGCATATGCCGCTGTCTGGGTGAGTCGTTTCAGTATATGGCAGACAACCGTGATATCTTTTAGCCACTTGCCTTCAGGGCCATCGTTGATTTCCTTGGCTGCCTTCTCCTGATCCTGCTGTTTCCCGGCTTTGATGAATAAAGCCGGATCAGCGATCATGCGATCGCGTACCAGTCGAGTTGATTTCTTGTAATGTTCAT
>JAXMLI010000266.1:0-4963 GCA_034368785.1 Smithellaceae bacterium
AAAACAAGAAAGATACGATTGAAACTCCATAGCTTGCGGCACGCGGCTTAGTTCTTCAAGCGTCAATCCAAAATTGTTTCCAATGCGGGGAATGTTTTCATATTCTTGCGCTGAACAACTTCGGATTGACGCTTATTCGAAGTCTTCGATAGAAAAATTTTCCCTTGGAATCACGACTTCAATAAATAACCTATCTTCCCGTGAGAAAGGAAAATGTCTTGGATTTTTTCCTGCCAAACAAGCTCGACTGATCCTTTCCAATTGACAAATTCGCCATACTCATCTATCCACATGCCCGACGAACGCCAGGGAAGGGGATTCGACCTCTTTCCTCCCCCGGTGCTTCATGGACCGGGTGATTTCCTTTTCACCCCGCGAACTGCCAGGTTTCCCTGAGCAATGGATTAAACTGCCATGATTGAATATGATAAAGAGCTGAACTCCGAACAGTTGGCGATTGTTATCGAGACAGCGGGGCCGATGCTCGTTCTGGCCGGCGCCGGCAGCGGGAAGACGAGGACGCTGACCTACCGGGTGGCCCGGCTCGTGGAATCGGGGGTGGCGCCGAGGAATATTCTGCTCGCTACCTTTACGAACAAAGCCGCCAATGCCATGCTTACCCGGGTGAGGGAACTTCTGGGGCAGGACCTGCCGCGGCTCCTTGGGGGCACCTTCCACCATATCTGCCATGTGATCCTGCGTTCCCACGCCGGCCTTGCCGGTCTGGGCGCAAACTTTTCTATTATTGACAGCGAAGATATGAGGCAGCTGCTGGAATCCTGCATGTCCGATGCCAAACTCTCCCTGCGCGACGACGGGTTCCCCCGGACAAGGGTCATTCTTGATATGATCACCCTGGCCCGAAAGACTGGCCAGGATATGGAAGAGATCATCAGCAGCCGATATCCCTTTTTCACGAAGCTCACCGGTGAAATAAGCGACATCGCCTCCCGCTACGGCGAGAAAAAACGGCAGCACAATGTGGTCGATTTTGATGATCTGATTCTCTTCACCCACCGGATGCTTCATGAATCGCCCGGGCTGGCTGAACTGTACCGAGAGAGGTTTGTCCATATCCTCGTGGATGAGTATCAGGACACGGACCTGATCCAGGCCCAGTTGCTCGACCTCCTGGCCGCCAGGCACCGGAATCTCATGGTGGTGGGCGATGACGCCCAGAGCATTTATGCCTTCCGGGGGGCCAATTACGCCAATATCCTGGAATTTCCCCTGCGCTACCCGGATTGCAAGATATTCAAGCTGGAAACCAACTACCGCAGTACGCCGGAGATTCTTCATCTGGCGAATATCTGCATCGAAAATAACGAGAATCAGATGGAAAAAACATTGAGGGCGATCAGGGGGGAGGGCCTTCTTCCCGTGGTTGCGGCGGCCAGAGATGTCTCTCAGCAGGCCGATTTCGTGGCGCAGCGAATTATCGAGTTCGCCCGAAGCGGCCTGCCCCTTTCGGAAATCGCCGTTCTCTACCGCGCCCATTTCCATTCCATGGAACTCCAGATGGAACTCACCCGCCGGGGCATCCCCTATTATATCCGCTCGGGGATCCGTTTTTTTGAGCAGGCCCATATCAAGGATGTGGTGGCCTTTCTGCGCATTATTTCCAACCCTCTCGATGAAATCGCCTGGAAGCGAATCCTTGGGATGTACGCGAAGGTCGGGCCGAAAACGGCCGACAAGGTCTGGAAGGCACTGTCGGGGGAAAGGGCGCCTCTGGAATATTCCCTTGGTGAGGGATTTTTAGGGAGTGGCACCAAAAGCTCGGCGCCAGGGTTGAAAAGCTGCCAGGAAAGCCTGAGGAGTATCCTGGAAGGATCGGACAATAGTGACCCGGCGGAACTTGTGGGCAGGGTGATAGATCGGGGGTATGGAACCTTGCTGCGAGAGCGGTATCCCGACGCGGGCTCCCGGGAAGACGACCTCCGACAGTTGGCCGATTTCGCCCGGAAATTCAACTGTCTTCCGGAATTCTTGAGTGAGCTCGCCCTCATGACCAACAGTGAGGAAAAAAAGGAGGAGGAGGAGTGGAAGGCCTCGGGGGATGAACGGGTGGTCCTGAGCACAATCCACCAGGCGAAGGGGTTGGAATGGTCTTGCGTGATGATCATCTGGTGCGCCGACGGCATGATCCCTTCAAGCCGTTCCCTCGATGAACCCGGCGGAGAAGAGGAGGAGAGAAGGCTTTTCTATGTGGCCATGACCAGGGCAAAGGACCATCTTTACTTGGTTTACCCTGTAATGAATTACGGAAGGGCCGCCGCGCGCCCGATGAATTCCCCCTCCAGATTCATCAGGGAAATGACGGGCTCAACGCTAAAATCCCGGGTCTGTCCCTATGACCGGTGGGAATTGAGCGAATAGTATTACGACGACGTAAAGACTGACGGCCCCGTAAAAAGTCTGGTAACCTCACATTATGTCATTCCCGCCTGCGCGGGAATGAAGGTTTGGGGACTTCAAAGGAATTTAACCATAAGTACTTGAAATTATGCAAGTACATTTCTTTGGAGGGACGCGCTCCGTCGCGTCCGCGGCAGGTAGTGCAATATCCAAAGCCTTTCGGCCACGACGGAGCGTGGCCCTCCAAAATTCAAAGGCAAGTTACTCGTCGATGTGGGGCCGCTTGGCGGCGTGAGTCGCTTTTTACGAAGTCATCATTATTGATGCTGTTCAATTCTCAACGGCATGACAATCCCCTGGTAATCATCCGTCCCCACCGCCATAATCACACTGGCCTTTTTTATCCCCCCCACATGGAAAACTACATCTTCTTCGTCAATCACTTCCAGGGCGGACATAAGGAAACTTACATTAAAGCCCACTTCCATTTCCTCCCCTTCGTATGTAACGTCCAGTTCTTCGCTGGCTTCCCCGAGATCTTGATTGGCGGAATTAAGGATCATGACCTGAGGACGGAGTTTGATGATTACCCCATTGTGTTCGTCGCTCGCTAAAACGCTCATCCTGCGCAGGGCATGAAGAACGTCTTCTCTCTTAAAAGTCACAGTACCTTCCCATTCAGTAGGAATAACCCTGGTGTAATTGGGGTATTTTTCCGCAATCAGGCTGACCCGCAGAAGGGTGCTGTCTCTTTTTATGGTAATCATGCCGTGATCCAGCCCTATCTGTACATCTCCCACGGCCCCTTCCAGGAGTTTCTTAATTTCCATCAACCCTTTTTTGGGGATGATTACCCCTTTTTCCCAGGCGGACCAGTCTCCTAAGGAAACATCCTTTTTCATAAGGGCCAACCGGTGTCCATCAGTGGAAACCATCACCGCCTGATTTTTCCCTCCCTCTGGCTCTACTTTAAAAAAAACACCATTAAGATTTCTCCTTGTTTCATCGTTCGAGGCGGCATAGTAGGTTCTGGATATCAACGCCCTGACAATATCATTAGATATAATATTGGTTTCATGTTGAGAATCATCAACAATGGAGGGATAGTCATCCGCCGGCAATCCATACATCCGGAAAACAGCCCTTCTACAGGAAACCGTGGCCACATTCTTCTCATCAATCACTACATGAACATCATCTCCCTGGCATTCCCGCACCAGCTCGTACAGCTTTCTTGCTAAAAGGGTGATGGAACCACCGGTAATAACATTACACTCATAACGGGCAACCAGGCCTATTTCCCTGTCGGTGGCAATTATCTTTATCCGGCCATCCTCAGTGCTTATCAGAATATTGTTTAATATTGGATGGGTGGTTTTTTTCTCGGCAATACCAAGTGTTTTCTGAATAGCATCTAAAAAAACATCCCGCCTGATAATGAATTCCATATCTCGTCCTTTCTTTTTTTATCGGCCACCATTAAAATATTTTCATCGCTTATTAGTCTTTTTTCTTTATAAATAAACATAGTAACCTTAGTAGTGGCTGGTGATATGTCTAAAACGTTATTTATACCTTTTATAATACAACACTTAACCAATCTGGCGCCTGTTTAAAACTACCTTGATAAATACCCATTAAATAAATCATCTCCTAAAGGTAAGTCCTTCTTCAATCTCCCTTACCAGGACGCGCATTTTATCGTCTTCATCTATGGCCCTGCTGACCTTGTTATAAGCGTAAATTACCGTGGAATGGTCTCTTCCGCCTATTTTATCTCCAATGTCCGGGAACGAATTATTGGTAAGTTTACGTGCCAGGTACATGGAAATCTGCCTTGCCATCACAAAACTTTTGCTTTTGTTAACTGATCTGATATCAGAGAGCCGTACCCCGAGTTTTACGCTCACGGCCTTGAGGATTTCTTCGATTGATACATCTTCTTGCTTCCTGTCTTTTATTACCTTTTTCAGAACTTCCTTCACCAGGGGCAGATCGATATTCCTGCCGGTGAGGGAAGAGAAGGCCGCGATCCTGGTCAAGTATCCCTCCAGCTCACGGATGTTGGATTCGGCGTGGGTCGCGATATAAACTGAAACATTACTGGGGATATCAATCTTATTGTCCTGTGCCTTTTTTTCGAGGATGGCGATCTTTGTTTCCATCTCCGGCGGCTGAATGTCCGCGATGAGACCCCATTCGAAACGGGAGCGGAGCCTGCTTTCTAAATTTGGAATATCCTTTGGAAATTTATCACTGGTCACGACAATCTGTTTTCCCGAGTCGTGGAGGGTGTTGAATGTGTGGAAAAACTCCTCCTGGGTCCTGTCCTTGCCGGCGATAAACTGGATGTCATCAATTAACAAAGATCCGATATTACGATATTTTTCCCTGAATTTCGGCATTTTGTCGAATCTAATGGAATTGATCATCTCGTTCATAAATTCCTCGGCGGAGATATAGATGACATTCAACTCCGGATAGAGGCCAAGCGTATGATGACCAATCGCGTTGAGCAGGTGTGTTTTCCCTAATCCCACTCCGCCGTAAATGAATAAAGGATTGTAATCCTGGGCCGGTTTCTCCGCGACGGCAATGGAGGCGG